>NZ_JBHSPC010000012.1:47698-99544 GCF_042656345.1 Streptomyces incanus | reverse complement strand
CGGGGGCCGAGCCCTGTGAGGTCGGCGACGTTGGCCGATTCCCCAACACCTTTGTGGTGTAGGCCACTTGAGTGATGGTTCGAAGCAACCTTCCACCTCGAAAACCCGTCTAACGGGTAGCGAATGAGGCGATACAAAGGGAAATGTCCTGCAACAAGGGGGAAACGTGACCGTGGCGCAGCCTGACGTCACCGTGGTCATCGGGGCGTACGAAGCGATGCCGTACCTGGTCGAGTGCCTCGCCTCCGTGGAGGCGCAGACCATCGAACCGGAGCGCGTCGAGGTCGTCGCCGTCGACGACGGCTCGACGGACGGCACGGGGGAGTGTCTGGAGGAGTTCGCAGACCGTGCGCCCACGCGCGTCACCGTGATCCGGCAGGCGAACTCGGGCGGCCCCAGCGGCCCGCGCAACGTCGGCCTGGACAAGGCCCGCGGGCGGTACGTCTTCTTCCTCGACGCCGACGACCGGCTGGGCCCCGAGGCCCTCGAGCGGATGGTCGCCATGGCGGACCGGGCCGGCACCGATGTCGTCCTGGGCCGGGTCGAGGGCGTCAACCGCGGTGCCCCGAAGTCGATGTGGGGCCGCACGGTGGAACGCACCGACGTGCACTCCTCCAACATCATGTTCACGCTCAGCGCGCAGAAACTGTTCCGCCGCTCCCTGCTGGAACGGCACCGCTTACGGTTCGACGAGTCGCTCTACACCGGTGAGGACGCGCTGTTCACCATGGAGGCGTATCTCAGGGCGAACGGCGTCTCCGTGGTCGCCGACCACACCTGCTACTACCTGGTGGGCCGCGACGACGGCAAGCACGTGACCAAGAGCGGGAGTTACGCCCTGCGGTTCGACTCCGCCCGCCTCCTGGCGAACCTGATCGCCGACCTCGTCCCCGAGGGCCCTCAGCGTGACCGGCTGATGGTGCGGCCCTTCACCGTCACCCTGCTCCCGCAGTTCGGCCCCAGGTTCCTCAAGGACGGCGACCGGGTGCGGCGGCGCAAACTGGAGCTGGCGAAGCCGCTGATGGAAGCCCACTGGACCGAGGGCGTCGCCCGGCACCTGAAGGTCGAGGAACGGCTGCGGCTGCACCTGGTGGCCGAACGGCAGCTCGAACTCCTCACCGAGGCGGTGAAGTTCACGGCGTCGAAGAAGCAGGCGCCGGCCCTGCTGGAGCGGCGGGGCCGACGCGTCTACCTCGTGTACCCGCACTTCCGTGACCGGACGGCGGGAATCCCCGACTCCGTCTACCTCGCCGGGCCCCGCGAGGCCCGCGCCTTCCCCGGCTACCGCGAGGGCGGCACGATCACCGTCCTGCGCCGTGCCGCCCGCAGGGCCCGCCGCCTGCTGGCCCCCGCAGAGAAGGTCACACCGGAGGCGCCGACCGCGACGGCGGCGTGACGGAGCTCGACACCTCGGCGTCGGCTTCCGTGCCGGCGCCGGATGCGCGGCGCGGACCGGGCAGGAAGTCCTCCGCGAGCCGCTGAGGTCGCGGCTGCCGTGCCTCGGGCTGTTCGCCGCGCGCCCTGTGGTTCAGGGCCGTCGTGGACAGGTCGCGCAGGGCCGTGTTGCAGCGCTCCTGAGACGTCGGCTCGTCGGGACCCAATAGGCGCAGCTTCAACTCCGCTCGAGTGTCTGCCAGTTCGTCCTTCTCCGGGTGCCGTACCGCATCCAGCAGCGCCGGCACCCCGCTCGCGTCCGGGGTCAGCACGGTCGCCGCCGCCACCGTCGGGAACGCGGCGCGGAAGGCGTCCTCGGACAGCCCGCTGGTGTTCGCCACCGCGTACGGCTTGCCGCTGGCCAGGAAGTCGCTGATGACGCTGGACACATCGCTGATCAGCAGGTCGGCGATGTTGAAACAGGCGTACAGGGCGGGCCGTACGCCCGTGACGACCTGGTGCTCGTCCTGGGGCAGGGTCGCCCAGTACGCCTCCTCCCAGGCCGCCGTGGCCTTCGCCACCGCCTCGGCCCGACCGGGCGGCGGGGCGGACTGGGCCAGCATCCGCTCCACCTGGTCGGCGCCCTCCCGGACCCCGGCCGCCGTGAGCCGGTCCAGCTCCGCCGTGAGCCGGTCCAGCTCCGCCGTGAGCCGGTCCAGCTCCGAGACGGATCGCGCGGGTTCCGCGGGTGTCGCGGGCCGTTCCCGGTTCGCCGCCCGGATCAGCTCCCGGATGCGCCGGTCGGCGGCGCCCGCCGCGGGCTCCACCGAGCCGGTCAGCGGGTGCGGCTTGTACAGCAGCCGCACACCCGGGTCCGCGAGCAGCGCCCGTACGAGGTTCTCCCCGGCCTCGACCACCGAGGTGTTGCCCGGATTGCCGTCCCAGCCCTCCCAGGTCGGCGCGTACAGCACGGTGGTCCGGGCGTCGGCGGCCGGTGGACCCGACCGGGGCCGTACGGCGTCCAGTTGGGGACGGCCGATCTCCACCACGTCCTTGTCCTCGATACCGACCGCGGCCCGCGCGTACCGTTCACGCGCCTCGGGACCGGCCACCCACACCTCGTCGTAGGCCTTCGCGTACGGGTTGCAGGACGACAGCTTGTCGCTCTCTCCGTGGTTGACGAAGGCGTGTTTGATCGTGGGGATGCGCAGCACCTGCGAGGTCTTGCCGGAGTTCGACGGGTGGATGAGCACCCGCAGCGTGGAGTGCTCGAGCCGCATCAGCGTGGACACCTTGGGCAGGCACACGACGGGGATGTCGGTCGGCGCGATCCTGGCCACCATGAACCGCTCGCGCAGGATGACGACGGGCCGCCCGTCGAGCCTGCTCATCGTCTCCAGCCACATGTCGGCCTGGTAGACGGAGGACACCCCGCCGGAGAAGTACAGGCCGACCGTGGGCCGGTAGTCGGCCAGCCAGGCGTCGAACCAGTCGAGCACCTCCTGCTCGCCCGCCGGACGACGGGAGGGCAGCAGCCGCACCAGCAGCGCGCCCAGGCCCGCCGCCGCGAGCACCCCCGACACCGCGGTCCCGGCCGCCGCGGGCAGGGGTTCCCGGGTCACCGCCGCCGTGACCAGGCCGGCGGTCGTGGGCAGACCCAGGAGCAGCAGCCGAGGGCCGGGGTGGCGCAGCAGCGCGGCCGGGGCGGTGGACAGGCGCAGCGCCGAGGCGTCGACGTTCCGGGTCAGCACCGGCAGCGTGCGGGTGCGGCGGACCAGCACGGACACCGCCTGGATCGCGCAGTGCAGCGCGTAGAAGACGAGCAGACCGGCGACCGGCCACGCGAACTGCGCTTCCCGGTCGTGCTCTCCGAGCCGCAGCAGGCCCACCACCAGGAGCAGATCGCGCAGTACATGGCGGACGGTGATGTCCGCGTGCGACTTGGCCAGCAGCGGCAGCATGTCGGGCTGCCACCGGAACAGCACGCCCTCGACCGCCAGGGACACGGCGGTCGCGGCGAGCAGCAGCGGGACGTTCGGGAGCAGGGCCCCGGCGGCCTGCGCCACGAAGGCGCCGGCCAGGACGGCCGCCGTCAGCCCTTTGGCGAGGAGCGGACGGCCGGACGGGCGGGGCGAGGCCCGTCGTCGGCCGACGCTCGCCATGAGCCGACGACGGGATCGGGACAGCCGACCGGACCGGGGCGGCCGACCGGTTCGGGACAGGGGAAGGGGCACGCGGTCACTCCAGGGTTCGTCGCGGAGACGGACGCCCGGGTTAACGCGTACCGACGTCCGGACGACACGCGCGTGTCCGCAGCGTGTGGAGTGACCGGTGACTGCTGGGCCCCGGAGAGGTCCCGAGGGCCAGACCGTCCTAGCCGCGCCCTCCCTTGAGGGCCCGTCGCAGGGGGCGGCCCACGACCCGGCGGGCCTTGCGGTACACCGAGCGGGACGCGGGGGCGAGCACGGTGGTCTTCCCAGCGACGGTCTTGGCCTCCGTCTTGGCCGCGGTCTTGGCTTCCGCCTTGACGCCGGCCAGTTCCTTCTTCAGCTTGGCGTTGTCCGCGGCCAGTTCACCGACCCGGGTGTGCAGCCAGCCGAAGCGCGCGATGAGCGAGGCCGGGTCGGTCTCGAGCCACGGCCGGACACCGCCGGGGAGGTCCAACGAGCGCAGCCGCTTCTCGTACGCCGCGCCTCCGTCGCCGTGCGTGAACGTGTTGTCCAGCCCGTTGCGGTCGAGGAACGAGGTGAACCGCTCGAACCGCTCGTGGTGATTGCCGGTGAGCGCGCCGAGGTCGGTCTCCTCGTACAGCCGCGCCGGGTCGATCTCCTCGGGCAGTCGGTCGAGGGTGTGGTGCGGGATCTCGAAGTAGCGGCACAGCTCCAGCGTGCGCGAGTCCGAGCACAGTACGTTCGCGGGCGTACCGGCCAGCAGCGCCGCGATGTTGCCGTGGATGCGGGAACCGAAGGAGAAGTCGAAGTCCCGCAGGTCGTCGATCCAGGTCGCCGGGTCGATGTAGACGCGGACCTTGCCCTCCCGGTACATCGGGTGGTCGGGGTGCGTGGGCATCCCGGTGATCTTCCCGTTCGGGTCGGACAGGTCACGCCAGTGCAACTGCCGTGCGTCACTGAGGTTCTGGCCTATGAACCGCAGGTTCGGGTAGCGGGCGTGGGTACGGGTGATGACCCGGCCCAGGCCCTGGCTGCGGACCGCGTTGTGCGAACCGTTGATCGCGATGCGGGAGTCGGCGGTCAGCTCCTGCGTCCGCTTCTGCACGACGAGTTCCTTGCCGTACATGAACAGCGAGGGGCAGCCGATGACGTCGACGTCCTTGAACCCGAGGCCGTTCAGGTACTTCTCGGTGAACTCGCCGCGCACGCCGATCGAGGCGCTGCGGTCCAGCACGGCGGAGACGAACTCGCGCACCGCCGGCTCCATCGGCTTCAGCCGGGCCGGGTTGTAGTCGAGACCCGCCTGCGCGCCGATGCCGACGACGACCACCGGGATCTTCAACTGGCTGATCAGCCGCGTCAGCCGCCGCAGACTCGCCTCGAACGACGGCCGGAAGGCGTTGGCGAGCGGCACGACGAAGGCGTCGTACTCCTCGTTGATGCGTCCCGCGGGCGTCCCATCGGCCCGGATGCCGTTGGACACCACCGTGGTGTGCGGTGTCTCGAGGATCTTGTGCGTGGCGTCGCTGAAGATCAGGTTGCCCGCGTTGCTGGCGAACACATCGCGGTGGAGGGCTTCCTCGACCGGAACGACGTCGTAGGGACTCTTCCCCGATCGGAGGAGGATGCGCTGGGTGGGAGAAGCGTTGGGTGACACCCGTTCACACTATGTTTCCGGAAGCTTTGATTTCCATAGGCAACCAAGGCGGCCTTTTTCACATCAGCGTTCCGTGAGGGCGCGGTTACGCGACGGCGTCCGGAGGCTGGACGGGCAGGCGCTCCCCACCCCGCTTCGCGTAGATTGCCGGTGGGGCGCCCAGGCCGGCCCCGCGGTCGGCACGAGGGGACGGAGCAGCAGGTGGCAGGGGCAAGGCAGGCCGTGAGCGAGGCCCGCAGGATCGTCGTCAAGGTCGGATCCTCGTCGCTGACGACCGCGGCGGGCGGCCTGGACGCCGACCGGGTCGACGCACTCGTCGACGTGCTCGCGAAGGTCCGCAGTGGGGGAGAGCGCGAACTCGTCCTCGTCTCCTCCGGTGCCATCGCCGCCGGACTCGCCCCCCTGGGCCTCGCCCGGCGACCGCGCGACCTCGCCCGCCAGCAGGCCGCCGCCAGCGTCGGCCAGGGGCTGCTGATGGCCCGTTACACCGCATCCTTCGCCCGCTACGGCGTCCGCGTCGGCCAAGTACTGCTCACCTCCGACGACATGAGCCGCCGCGCCCACCACCGCAACGCCTCCCGCACCCTCGACAAGCTGCTGGCGATGGGCGCCTTCCCGGTCGTCAACGAGAACGACACCGTCGCCACCGACGAGATCCGCTTCGGCGACAACGACCGCCTCGCCGCCCTCGTCGCCCACCTGGTCCACGCCGACCTGCTGGTCCTGCTGTCCGACGTGGACGGCGTGTACGACGGCGACCCCGCCCGGCCCGGCACCTCGCGGATCTCGCTGGTGCGGGGCCCGAAGGACCTCGCCCACGTCGAGATCGGCAGCGCCGGGAAGGCCGGCGTCGGCACCGGCGGCATGGTCACCAAGGTCGAGGCCGCCGGGATCGCCGCCGCCGCGGGCGTCCCGGTCGTGCTGACCAGCACCGTCCACGCGGGTGACGCCCTCGCCGGCGCGGACACCGGCACCTACTTCCACCCCACCGGCCGGCGCTCCGCCGACCGGCTGCTGTGGCTCCAGCACGCGTCCACCCCCCAGGGCTCGCTCACCCTCGACGACGGCGCGGTGCGCGCGGTCGTCGAGCGCCGCAAGTCGCTGCTGCCGGCCGGGATCGCGGGCGTGGAGGGCGAGTTCAGCGCGGGCGACCCGGTCGAACTGCGGGACCGCGAGGGGCGGCCGGTGGCCCGCGGTCTGGTCAACTTCGACGCCAGGGAGATCCCCCGGCTGATCGGCCGCTCCACCCACGACCTCGCCCGCGATCTCGGCCCCGAGTACGAACGCGAGGTCGTACACAGGGACGATCTGGTGGTCCTGCATCCGTAAATGTGCCGGATCGCGCGCCCCCCGTGGTGGACGTTCCGCAAAACCGCCCCACGACGCCCGGCGGCCTGCTCAACTTTGTCCCAGGGAACACATCTGCCCGGCCCCAGGGCCGGCCTGTGCGTGAAGGAGGCCGTCGTGAGACGAGTGCGCCCTGGGACGACGACGTCCCGCGGTGGTGCCGGCTCCCGCACGGCAGGCGAGGAACGCGCCCTGACCAGCGTCGCGGCGGGCGACCGGTTCCAGAGCGGCGGGTCCCGGGACCTCCCGCGCCTGTGGCACGTCACCCTCAGCGTCTCCGGCAGCCGGGCCCCGATCGCCGAGGTCCGCCGCGCACTGAAACAGCTCGCCCACGACCACCCCTTCCTGCTGACCAGCCGGTACGCCGACGACCACGCGGAGATCCGCTACTGGGAGGAGGCCCGCGACCTGCACGACGCCGCCGCCGTGGCGCTGCGGCTGTGGGGCGAGCACCGGCAGACCGCGGGACTGCCGCCCTGGGAGATCGTCGGCCTGGAGGTCATCGACCGGGCCACCTACCACCAGCGCATCGCCGCGGGCTACGGCCCTGCGCCGGCGACGCCGGTGGGGGTACATCCGTTCTAGTCCGACGGCTGCCGCCCGCAACCACCGACAGCGACCACGGCCCGCGACCACGCACCGCAACCACCCGTTGAGCGACCCCTACGGCGCGCCACCACATACGCGGGAGCGGCGCCGGATCGGGCGCAAAGGGGGCCCCGGCCTGGAGGTCATCGACCGGGTCCCCTGTCACCGGCGCATCGCCGCGGGCTACGGTCCCGCGCCGGCGACGCCGGTGGGGGTACATCCGTTCTAGTCCGACGGCTGCCGCCCGCAACCACCGACAGCGACCACGGCCCGCAACCACGCCCCCGGTGTCTCGGGGTTCGGGATACCGGTGGTCGGTTTCCCCGGCCGCACTACCCTTCCTCCATGACCACGCTTTCGCCGTATGACTCGATGTCCCCGGTCAACCAGGCCGCTTACCGGGCCAAGGGGGCCGCCGCCACCCTCGCGCCGCTGCCACGCGCGGCGAAGGACGACGCGCTGCTCGCCGTCGCGGACGCGCTGGAGGTCCGGGCGAGCGAGATCGTCGAAGCCAACGCCCAGGACGTCGCCAAGGCACGCGAGGCGGGCATCAGCGAGGGCATGATCGACCGGCTCACCCTCACCCCGGAGCGGGTGCGCGCGATCGCCTCCGACGTGCGGGACGTGGCCGCGCTGCCCGACCCGGTCGGCGAGGTCGTCCGCGGCTCCACTTTGCCCAACGGCATCGACCTGCGGCAGGTCCGGGTACCGCTCGGCGTCGTCGGGATCATCTACGAGGGCCGCCCCAACGTCACGGTCGACGCCGCCGCCCTGTGCCTGAAGTCCGGCAACGCGGTCCTGCTGCGCGGCTCGTCCTCCGCGTACCGGTCGAACACCGCGCTGGTCCGGGTGGTGCGCGATGCCGTGGGCGGCGCCGGGCTGCCCGCCGACGCCGTGCAGCTGGTGCCCGGCGAGAGCCGGGAGAGCGTGCGCGAATTGATGCGCGCCCGCGGCCTGGTCGACGTCCTCATCCCGCGCGGCGGTGCCGCCCTGATCAACACGGTCGTCCAGGAGTCGATCGTCCCGGTCATCGAGACCGGCACCGGCAACTGCCACGTCTACGTCGACGCCGACGCCGATCTCGACACCGCCGTGGAGATCCTGATCAACTCCAAGGCCCAGCGGGTCGGCGTCTGCAACGCCGCCGAGACCCTCCTGGTCCACCAGGACATCGCCCCGGCCTTCCTGCCGCGTGCCCTGGACGCCCTGGCCGGGGCCGGGATCACCGTGCACGCCGACGAGCGGGTGATGGCGTACGCCAAGGACTCCGCGGCGACGGTCGTGGAGGCCACCACGGAGGACTGGGAGACCGAGTACCTCTCCCACGACATCGCCGCGGCCGTCGTCGACTCGCTCGACCGGGCCGTGGAGCACATCCGGCTGTGGACCTCCGGCCACACCGAGGCCATCGTCACCACCTCGCAGCAGGCGGCCCGCCGGTTCACCCAGCTGGTGGACTCCACCACCGTCGCCGTCAACGCCTCCACCCGGTTCACCGACGGAGGCCAGTTCGGCTTCGGCGCGGAGATCGGCATCTCCACGCAGAAGCTGCACGCACGGGGGCCGATGGGCCTGCCGGAGCTGACCAGTACCAAGTACATCGTGACCGGCGACGGACACGTCCGCCGCTGACCCACACCGCGGGGGCAGACGGACGAATTTCCGTACCGTCTGCCCAAATTGACCCCTTCGGTCTACTCTGGAGACGTGCCGGAGGACGTGGGGGGCACGCCGTTCCCTGACGGCGGGGGGCCCGACGACGACCATGACCGCGGAGTGTCGGACGAAGAGTTCGACCCCGTGGTCTTCGACGAGGCTTTCATCGGCGCGGCCGTGGTTCACGAACCGACCGCCGTCGAACGCCTCCTTGCCGCCGCCCAGGCCAGAGCCGAGGCCTCCGAGGCCGAGGCCCACCGCACCCGTCCGACGAGCGACCGGTACGGCGACGGGTACGACGGTTACGGGCGGTACGACCGCCGTCGCCGGGACGACGACGGCGACGACTTCGCCGACGGGGATGACGACCCCGCCGCCCTGAAGGACGGCTACGGCTGCCCGGTGCCGTACGGCAGGCAGGTCCGCTGGCACCGCTCGGTCGCCTGGATGCTCGCCCTGGTGATGGGCGTGGGCATGGTCGCGCTCGCCTTCTCGGCCGTCTACCGGGGGTCCTCCGCCGACAATCGGCAGGACCCGGCGCCGCCGCCCGCCTCGACCGGCCTGGAGCAGGGCGGCGGCGCGGCTCCGTCGGCCTCCGCCGACTACTCCCAGCCGGACGTCCCGGTGATCCCGAGCAGCCCCTGAGGCTCGTCGTGCGGGTCGGCAGCGGGGCCGCCGACCCGGTCGGGCAACGGGCCCGGGAGCAGATCCGGCAGCAGGCCCGCCAGGGAGCCCCGGCCCGGGTGGGAAGCCGTCACAACTTGGCGTGCGCCACGGCGTTTACACGGGCTCCCCGCGACCTACTCTGAAGATATGGCAGGGCCTGCGGACCCACCCGGAGGGGCGCCCGAGGGCACCCCCGGAGGTGGCGAGGACGAGTACCGGTCCGTCGTCTTCGACGAGACCTTCGTCCAGGCTGCCCGCCTCCAGGAGTTCTCCGCCCAGGAGCGCATCACCGACCACGCCCCCGCCGTGCGCCGCCGGCCGCCCCGGCGCCGGGGCCTGTCCCGGCAGGTGCTGGCCCTCGTGGTGCTGATCGCCGTGGCCTTCGGCACCGCGATCTACATGGGCGTACGCCATCCCTCCCGGGCGCCCGGCGCCGGGGCGGCCGCCGAGCCGCTGCGCATGACCGTGATTCCGCTCGCTCCCGAGGGCAAGGTGCCCGGCACCCCCGATCCCGAACGACTGTACGACCACAGTCCGGCGGCACAGTTCCGTATCGGGGCCGAGGGGGTGCCGCTCCCGGCCACCCGGCGTACCGCGCACTTCTCGGACGGGCAGGTCGTGACGGCGCTGATCACGGCGAAGGACTACATCGTCCGGTCCGCCCTCGACCCCGATGTGCTCACCGGCGGGGAGACCCGATCCGTACGCGTCCTGCTCGGCGTCGACCAGCAGGACCAGTTCGACCAGAGCTTCACGCGGCCGGCCCCCGACGGGCGGCACGCGCCCACCGGATGGCTCGTCCGCTTCGACCCCTCCCGCGCGGAGCTGGCCGACCGCAGGATCCGCGTCCAGGGCACCCTGCAGGCGTCCGAGGCCGACTCCGGCACCCTCGAGGTCGCCGCGGACCACACCTCGGTGTACGCGCTGCGGCCGGCCGGCGCGGACCCGGGAGCCCGGGTGTCGCTGTTCACCGTCCGGCGCGAGCTGCACTTCCGCTTCGACCGCGAGGACCTGCGCCTGCACCAGGCGCAGGTCGTCGCCTCCTACGTCCAGGCCGGCCCGCTGTCCTGCGCCGAGGACTCCACGGGCCATCTGCGCCCCCTGCTGGCGGGCGGCACGGCCAGGAAGGGCGGCCCCGCCGGCACCGACCCGTACGCCACGGGCGGCACCCCGGCCCTGTGCGGCACGCTGGCGGCGGAGGCACAGCCCAGGGTGTGACGCCCGTGCCTCAGGCGCCGTCGCGCGGCGGCCGGTCGTCCCCGGTGTCCGGGTCCGACGACGCACCCGGCTCCTGCGGGCCCTTCGGCCCCTGGGGCCCGTCCGCTCCCTGCGCGGGCCTCGGCCCCGAGGACGTGAAGCCGCCGAAGCCGCGGCGGACCCGGTCGCCCAGGTCCCCGGCGCCGCCCGCGATGTCGCTGACCAGCTTCATCAGCGGATCCTTGGAGTTCTTCACGTCACCGGCGTAACTGCTCGCCGAGTCGCGCCAGGAGTCCCGTACCGAGGCGTCCTTGTCCTCGTCGCGTCGCGGGTAGTGGCCGTCCACGATCCGCTGGTACTCGCGGGTCTCCGCCCACTTCTTCAGCTCGGCGGCCCGGACGGTGGTGAACGGGTGGGAGCGGGGCAGCACGTTGAGGATCTTCAGCACGGAGTCGCGCAGGTCGCCCCCGGCGTCGTACTCCTCGGCCTGCTCCAGGAACGCGTCGACGTTCATCTCGTGCAGGTGGTTGCCACCGGCGATCTTCATCAGGCCGCGCATCGAGGCCTGCAGATCCTGGCCCACCAGCAGCCCCGCACGGTCCGCGGACAGCTCCGACTTGCGGAACCACTCGCGCAGCGCCGTCACGATCGCCATGATCGCGACGCTGCCCAGCGGAATCCAGGCCACCCGCACCGCGAGGGACGTCAGGAACAGCAGGATGGTCCGGTACACCGAGTGCCCGGACAGCGCGTGCCCGACCTCGTGCCCGACGACGGCCCGCATCTCCTCCTCGTCGAGCAGCTCGACCAGACCCGTGGTGACCACGATGATCGGCTCGTCCAGGCCGATGCACATCGCGTTCGGCGTCGGGTCCTGGTTCACGTACATCGGCGGGACCTTGTCCAGGTCCAGGATGTAGCAGGCGTCCCGCAGCATGCCGTTGAGGTGCGCGAACTGCCGTTCCGAGACGCGCACCGAGTCGGACAGGAAGAGCAGCCGCAGGCTGCGCTCGGGCAGCAGGCCGCTCAGGGCCTTGAAGACCGTGTCGAAACCGGTCAGCTTGCGCAGCGCCACCAGGGCGGAGCGGTCGGCGGGGTGTTCGTACGCGCGCGAGGAGATTCCGGGGAAACGCCTGCGCTGCCTGCTCGGCACCTTCTCGTGCCCGTTGTGCTGATGGCCGTCGGACATGTGTCCCCCATGTGCGTCTGTGTGACCTTTGCGGTCCGTTGTGACCTTCGTGGTTCCCGGTACCGTCCCTCGGCGGTCCCCTGTCCGGCCCCTCGACCGCTCCGGGGTGAAGCCCAGCCTAGGTGGAGAAGGCGCGGACCGGCAGACCGGTGGAGCGGAAGAGCAACGCGGCCGGGAGTGCGCGCGGAGCACCGTTCCCGAGCCGCCCGGCTCCCCGGGAAGGACGATCAGGACCGCGGGATGGTTGCGTGCTCCGGTCGCCCCCACCCGCTCGGGAAGACCGACGGGAAGAGCGGCGGAAGGACGGCCGGGGAGGCACCGGAAAGGCACCGGAGAGGCGGCCGGGGCCCGCAACGGCGGAGTCGGAGTGATCGGCGCGAAGGCGCCCGCATACGATGAGCCGACGTCTTTATCCCGCCCACACGCGATAGGTACTGCCGAAGATGAGCTTCCACAGCGCCGCTGCCCAGTTGGTCACCCTCGCCGCCGAGGGCGGAGAGCACAGTGGCAACCACCAGAGTCTCAACCCCTACCTGGTCGGCGGCTGCGTCCTGGCCGGTTTGCTGCTCCTGCTGTGGATCACGACCCGCTTCAACCGCGACCGGTAGACCCCCGGGGCCTGTTCGGGCGTGGCCAAAGGGCGCACCTGGCGGCCGGAGCGTTCAGGGAGGGCCGGTAGGGTCTGCACGCATGGGAGAGCAGGACATGCCTACCGGTCCGGTGGAGGACGCAGCCGGGGAACCGGCCGGGGCCGCGGCCACGACCGGGGCGGGGACCGAGGGCACAGTGGGGCAGCCGGCGAGCGGCGCCGAGCACCGTCCGGCGCCGCGCCGGGCCGGCGGCCCGGGCAGCGGGCCGCCGCGGTCGGGCAAGCGCCGCCTCGGCGTCATGGGCGGCACCTTCGACCCGATCCACCACGGGCACCTGGTGGCGGCCAGCGAGGTCGCCGCGCGGTTCCACCTCGACGAAGTGGTCTTCGTCCCCACCGGGCAGCCGTGGCAGAAGAGCCACCGGGTGGTCTCCGCGGCCGAGGACCGCTACCTGATGACGGTCGTCGCGACCGTCGAGAACCCGCAGTTCTCGGTGAGCCGGATCGACATCGACCGCGGCGGGCCCACCTACACCGTGGACACCCTGCGCGACCTGCGGGCGCTCAACCCCGACACGGACCTGTTCTTCATCACCGGAGCCGACGCCCTCGCGCAGATCCTCACCTGGCGGGACAGCGAGGAACTGTTCTCCCTCGCGCACTTCGTGGGCGTCACCAGGCCCGGCCATCATCTGACCGACGCGGGCCTGCCCGAGGGGGGCGTCTCGCTCGTCGAGGTCCCCGCCCTGGCCATTTCCTCGACGGACTGCCGTGCGAGAGTCGCCACGGGAGATCCCGTCTGGTACCTGGTGCCGGACGGGGTCGTGCGCTACATCGCAAAGCGTGAGCTGTACCGCGGCGAGTGAGCCGAGAGGGGCACCGGTGAACGACCGATACGACGCGGGATACGGCGACGGAGGGGACGACCCGTACGGGCTCGTGGGCTACGACGAGTACGGCCGGCCCGTCTACCGCCAGGCCGGTACCCAGGCACCGGCCCAGCAGGCCCCGCAGCAGCCGTACGACCCGTACCGGCAGCAGGGGCAGCAGGACCCGTACGGGCAGGAGCACGGGCAGGGCTACGACGGCGGCTACGGCTACGACCCGTACGCCACCGGCGGCTCGCAGCAGCCCCCGCAGCCCTACGACCCCTACGGGACCGGGACGGGCACCGGGCAGCAGCCGCAGACGCCCTCCTACGACCCCTACGGGGCCCAGGGCGGCTACGGCACCGGCGCCCAGGGCGGCGGGACGGCCGCTCCGTACGACCCCTACGGCGATTCCTACGGGCAGACCGCGCAGGGCGGCACCGGGCAGCAGCCCCGGGTCGCCGAGCAGACCGCGCACATCCCGCAGCAGCCCGGCCCGGCCGACGGCGGAACCGGTCCCGACGGCCCCGACGGCCGTGACGACCGCTCGGCCGCGGACTCCGAGGCGCCCGAACGGGAGTACCGCACCGAGCAGTTCGCCTTCGTCGAGGAACCGGACGCCGACTCCGAGGACGTCATCGACTGGCTGCAGTTCACCGAGAACCGCACCGAGCGCCGCGAGGAGGCCAAGCGCCGCGCACGCAGCCGGATCGTCGCCCTGGTCGTGGTCTTCGCCCTGGTCGTGGCCGGCGGCGTCGGCTACCTCTGGTACGCCGGGAAACTCCCCGGCCTGTCCGACTCCGACGCCGGTACGGGCACCACGACGGCCTCGGGCGCCCAGAAGCGGGACGTCATCGTCGTCCACCTGCACGACACCAAGGAGGGCGGCACCGCCACCGCGCTGCTCGTCGACAACACCACCACCAAGCAGGGCGCCACCGTCCTGCTGCCCAACTCCCTGGCCCTGGCCGCCGAGGACGGCACCACCACCACGCTCGCCAAGTCGGTCGAGGACGACGGGTCCGGCGGTACCCGGAGCGCCCTCGACACGGCCCTCGGCACCGACATCGAGGGCACCTGGCGGCTGGACACGCCCTATCTGCAGAACCTCGTCGACCTGGTCGGCAACATCGACATCGACACCGACGCCGACGTGCCCGCCCCGGACGCGAAGAAGAAGGGCGGGGCACCCCTGGTCAAGAAGGGGAAGAGCCAGACCCTCACCGGGAAGATGGCCGTCGCCTACGCCACCCACCGCGCCTCCGGCGAGGCGCAGAATGCCCAGTTGGAGCGGTTCGGGCAGGTCATGCAGGGGGTGCTGCGGAAGATGACCTCCGACGCGGGCGCCGCGACGACCACCATCCAGACCCTGGGGCAGATCATCGAGCCGCCCCTGACCGACAAGGACCTCGGCTCCTTCCTCGCCCGGCTCGCCGACCTGGCCAAGGGCGGCGACCACAGCACCGCGCTGCTGCCGGTCCAGGACGACGGCACGCTCACCGCGGAGACGGGCGACAGCGTGGTCAAGGAGGTGCTCGGCGGCACCGCGAAGAGCCCCGACAAGGACGCCGCCGTCAGCGTCTTCGTGCGCAACGCCACCGGTGTCGCGGACAACACCGAGAAGGCCCGGGTCGTGCTCCTCAACGGCGGCTTCACCTTCCTGGAGGGCGGCACCGCCACCGCGGCGGCAGCCTCCGAGGTCGTCTACGCGAACGACGCCGACAAGGAGAACGCCTCCGAGGTCGCCAAGACCCTGGGGCTGCCCGCCGAGTCCGTCACCAAGGGCAAGGTCTCCGGGAACGCCAGGGTCTCGGTGGTCCTGGGCCAGGACTACGAGCCGGGCACCTGACCGGACCGCGATACGCCCGGCCGGGTGCCCCGCAGGGGCGTCCCGGCCGGGCGCACCCCGAAACGCGTGGGGCGCGCCCGGCGGTCCGTGAGACCCTTGAAGGCAAACGACCGCCGAGCGAAAGCCTTGTAGTGACCGCAACCGACCGTTCCATCGAGCTCGTCTCCGCCGCTGCCCAGGCCGCGGCCGACAAGCTCGCGCACGACATCGTCGCCTACGACGTCAGTGACGTGCTGTCCATCACCGACGCCTTCCTGCTGGCCTCCGCGCCCAACGACCGTCAGGTCAAGTCGATCGTCGACGAGATCGAGGAGCGGCTCAGCAAGGAGCTGGACGCCAAGCCGGTCCGCCGCGAGGGCGACCGCGAGGCCCGCTGGGTACTGCTCGACTACGTCGACATCGTCGTCCACGTCCAGCACAGCGAGGAGCGCGTCTTCTACGCCCTGGAGCGGCTGTGGAAGGACTGCCCCGAGCTGGAGCTGCCCGAGGACGCCGTGGCCACCCGCGGCAAGGCCGCCGAGCACGCTCGGCAGAAGGAGGCCGAGGAGGCCGCGGAGTCGGGTGGTGAGTGGCGGTGAGCCCCGCCGGTGAGGCGTTCGGT
This sequence comes from Streptomyces incanus, assembly GCF_042656345.1. Lineage (NCBI taxonomy): Bacteria > Bacillati > Actinomycetota > Actinomycetes > Kitasatosporales > Streptomycetaceae > Streptomyces > Streptomyces incanus. The sequence continues at coordinate 83,791 of NZ_JBHSPC010000012.1, read as the reverse complement.
TCCGGCAAAAGCCGGGGCCGTCGCGTCATCCTGTGGCGGCACGGCCAGACCGCCTGGAACGTGGAGCGCCGCTTCCAGGGCAGTACGGACGTGGAGCTGACCGGGACCGGCGTCGCCCAGGCGCGCCGGGCCGCCCGCCTCCTCGCCGGTCTCAAACCCGACGCGATCATCGCCTCCGATCTGAAGCGGGCCGCCGACACCGCCGCGGAACTCACCGCTCTCACCGGCCTGCAGCCGGTCCACGACGAGGCCCTGCGGGAGACCTACGCGGGCGTCTGGCAGGGCCTGACGCACGACGAGATCATCGCCAGGTACGGCGACGAGTACACCGCCTGGAAGCGCGGCGAGCCGGTACGCAGGGGCGGCGGCGAGCTGGAGACCGAGGTCGCCGACCGCGCCGCTCCGGTGGTGCTCCGGCACGCGGACAAGCTCCCGGACGACGGCACGCTCGTGGTGGTCAGCCACGGCGGCACGATCCGCACCACCATCGGCCGGCTGATCGGTCTTGACCCGCGCAGCTGGGAGAGCCTCGGCGGGCTCACCAACTGCTGCTGGTCCGTCCTCGGCGAGGGCGCCCTCGGCTGGCGGCTGCTCGAGCACAACGCCGGCACCCTGCCGGAACCGGTGCTCGGCGACGACGACTGACCCCCGGGTTCGGGTCCGGGTGCGGCCCGGGGGCCGGATTTCACTTTCCGGCAGGTCGCAGGCTAAAGTTCTTCTTGTTCGCCCGCCGAGCGGGAAGAACATTCGGGGCTATAGCTCAGTTGGTAGAGCGCCTGCATGGCATGCAGGAGGTCAGGAGTTCAATTCTCCTTAGCTCCACAGATCACATGACGAAGATCCCGTCCTCGGTTCGAGGGCGGGTTTTTTCGTTGTTCCTGGTTGAGCGGGAAGGTGCCGACAGGCGTATACCTCTACGAGGCGCCCAGCCGTGTCCCGACCGGTACCCCGGCGTCGCTGACCGTATTGGTCCGGCCGTGGCAGAATCAAACGACCGGAAGGGGGCGCGGCCCGACGGGAGGGAGTTGTTGATGCCTGCGAGCATCCACGGGGAGGTCGACCACCTCTTCGGCGGGGTGTTGACACGACGGACCTCGACCCGGCTCCTCCGCCCTTTCCGCGGTTCCGCGTACATCGCCCGAGTCCTCGGTGACAACGGCGGTGTCTCCTACGTGTGTACGGCCTGCGGCCACAGCTGGAGCTGAGCGATGGGTGCCCACAGGCGAAGGTGCGACTGGTGCGGCAGCGGGACGCCGATCGTCCGGGACATGGAGCCGGTCAATCCCGACTACCAGTACTGGTGCGAGGAGTGCGCGCAGGCGCTGATCATAAAAGGCGACCCGATCGAGACGTACCGTGAGCTCGAAGGCGAACCGATCTACGGACGGCTCCTCGAGGAGCACTGCACGCTCAAGCGCTTCTATTCGTTCGTGACCGCGTGACCGCGTGACCGCGTGTTGCGGTTCGGGTGATAATGCGGGCAGAACCGGACGCAACGGAATCGATGTGGTGTTGGGCCCGGATGACCGTGTAAAGTTGGCGTCGCCGCCGGGGCAACCGGGCGGGATGTGACCTGGGGCTATAGCTCAGTTGGTAGAGCGCCTGCATGGCATGCAGGAGGTCAGGAGTTCAATTCTCCTTAGCTCCACAGCAGTAGAGGGCGGATCATCCGATCGGATGATCCGCCCTCTATGCGTTGTCGGATGTGCGGCCGTGCGGGCCGCCCCGGAGGGCGGCCCGCACGGGCCCGTGTCAGCGGCCCAGCGCGCGCCGGCCGCGGCCCTGGGAGAGGACCGGCAGATTGCGTGAGGGCGCCTTGGCCTGCGCTCCGCCCTCCTCGACGCGCAGGGCCAGCGCCGGACAGCGGCGCACCGCGCGCATCGCCTTGGCCTCCGCGTGGCGCGGCACCTGGGCCTGGGCGACGGTCGGGAAGCCGTCCGCGCCGAGCTGGAAGACCTCCGGGAGGAGGTCCGCGCACAGGCCGTGGCCCCGGCACAGCGTCCAGTCGACGAAGATCTTCTGGCGGCTGGGGCCGTTCTCCTCCCCGCCCCCGCCCGGGATGCCCGTAGGGGTCCTGCCGCCCTCGAAGAGCGGTAGCACGCCCTCCACGGGGCGCCCGCAGCCGTTGCCCAGGACATGGGCGGCGATGTCGTCGGTGAACGCCTTGACGGTCGACTCCAGGAACATCGCGGAGCCGTCCGGATGCGAACACGCGCCGCGCCGCTTCACGTTCTTGGCGACCTGCTTGACCGCCTCCAGGGCGGCCGGGCCGCCGCCGTTGAGGATGTCCTCCAGGCCGCGCGCGGCGGCCGGCAGACCCAGGTAGCAGGGGCCGCACTGGCCCGCGCTCTCCTCGGCCAGCCATTTCGCCACCATCAGGGACTCGCCCAGCGGGCAGGTGTCCTGACTGATCGGCAGGATCGCGCCCGCGCCGAGCGCGCCGCCCACCGCGTCCAGGGAGTTGCGGGAGACGATCGCCTCGTTGACGGTCGCCGCGTCGATCCACTTGCCGTGGTAGCCGCCGGTGAGCACGCCCTGCGGCATCGGCGGCGCGCCGGCGAGCTGGAGGACGTAACGCAGCGGTACGCCGGTCGGGACCTCGATCACCATGGGACGGGCGACCGCCCCGGAGACCGTGAGCATGACGGTGCCCGGCTCGTCGTACAGGCCGGTGTTGCAGTAGCGCTCCGGGCCGATGCGGGCGGCGATGGCGAGCTGCGCGAAGGTCTCGGCGTTGGAGAGCAGGGTGGGCGCGCCGCCCACGCCGTTCTTCGAGGCGCTGACCTTGCGGCCCGGCGGGACCGCCGGGCCACCGTCGATGGAGCGGATCAGCGAGGCCGCGGCGCCCGTGACCATACGCACCGGGTTGAGCTGCACGCGGGCGCGCAGCGCGGACCGGCGCCCGTTGTTGAGGCCGCGTTCGGCGAGCGCGGCCTCCATGGAGCGCTTGGTGGACTCCCGGGTGACCCCCACCACGAGCGTGCGGGCGCCCATGGCCTCGGCGCACAGCAGCGCGCCGTCCAGGATGAGGTGCGGGGCACGGTTGATCATCACCGTGTCCTTGCGGCAGGCCGGTTCGTCCTCACTGCCGTTGACGACGACGACCGGCCGGACGCCGCGTTTGATCGCCGTCTCGGCGACCGAACGCAGCTTCTTGTGGAAGGGGAAGCCGGCGCCGCCGCGTCCCCTGAGGTTGATGCGTTCAGCGAGCTGGGCGAGCTGTTCGCCGCCCAGGGGTTCGAGCGGCCCGTGCACCTTGAGGTGCATGGGGAGATCGAGCCGGTCGACAAGGTCGAAGCCCGACGTGAGCTGGGGAAGTCCGACGACGCGGACTTCGGGTACGTCGGGCAGAGCCTCGTTCACTTAAAGCCTCCGGAAGGCGTGTTCCAAGGTTCGCCCGATCCCGGTGCGTCGAAGTCGTACGACGCACCGGGAGATGGATCAGTGGCGGGACCGCTGTTGTACGTGTCACTCGGGTTGTACGCGTTGTAGAGGCCGTTCGACTCACCGGTGTCGTACACATCACTCGAGACGAAGCCGGAGGCGGCCGAATTGTCGTAGGTCGGGATGTTGTATCCGGTGTCCTGGAGCGGGTCGTAGGCCGACGGCGGGGCCTCGCCGACCGGCGGCGGGGACGGCACGGGCCAGCTGCCCGAGGTGCTGGAGGGGCCGTCCACGCGCGGTGCCTCCCTGCGCTGCCCGCCCATCGTCCGGCCGTCCGTCGTCTGCCCGCCCATGGTGGGAACGGCCTGCGTGGGCTGCATGTCCAGGGGCAGTTCCATGCGGGCGGTCTGGTCGGTGTAGAGGGGCTGCTGCGGCTGGGGCGGGGTGGAGACCGCGCGGTAGGCGGCCGCGAAGCCGTTCGCGGGCTCCGGGGCCGGCGGTGCGACACGTTCGGCGGTCTCGTACAGCGGCCGGGCGGCCGGTTCGGGGCGTTCGGAACGAGGCCGGGAGTCCCGTCTGCCGCCGCCCTCGTACCCGGGAAGCGACGCCTCGGCGGCGCGAGCACGGCTCTCGTCCAGCTTGTCGCGGCCCTGCTGCTCGGCGATGCCGAGCAGGGTGGTGACCCGGTCGGCGACCTTGCGCTTGACCCGCGCCGGGGAGGCGCGCAGGACGAGGACCGCCATGACGCCGAGCAGGGACAGGCCATAGAGGATCAGGAAGATCGGCTTCGCCGATCGACCCGCGTAGAGCCCGTGGACCAGCGCGGCGCACCAGGCCGGGTAGGCCAGCATGTGCAGGGCGCGCCAGCGGGCCGCGACGGGGGCCGGGGAGGCGAAGCGGTTGCGCAGGACGCCGGTGATGCCGACGAAGATCATCAGCATTCCGGCCAGGGTGCCCAGGCCGATGAGGAAGGACCTGCCGGCCACCACCTCGTCGTCCGTGAGGAACAGCCCGAAGGGAATCACCGCGGCGATCCACGTGGTGTGGTCCAGGACCAGCTTGATGCCGATGTGCACCAGCAGGAAGGCGATCGAGGCGACCGCGGTCGTCCGGTGCACCGCCTGCGCCAGGATGCGCTGGCGCGGACCGAGCAGAACCCGGTCCTGGGCGACCAGCCCCCAGATCACCGAGCAGCTCAGACAGACGAGCGACAGAACGCCCACGCCGAAGTTGAGGAACTCGGCGAACCAGTCGTCCGCCGTGCTGTCGTCCGGCCTCACGCCCTACCTCCCCACGTCACGACGGAAAGCACGACGAAATGCGGGTACGGCTGACCGGCAGCCGACCGGCCCTGAACGGGCGGTGGGCTGCTGTCTGGACGAGGGTTCATGGGGGAACTCCGAACGTTCGGGAGAAGCGGTCCCGGGCCGCACTCTAAACCTCGTTGTACCGGGGAGTACGAGGTTTGAGCCGTTGTGCTGTCGTCAAAAGACGATCCGGCTGCCGTGATGTCCCTTAGGGGTCGTTACGCGAAGTAACTTTTGACCGGGATTCAGGGACGGAGGTCGAGCGGGAGCGCTTCCGGCGGCCGCCTGGGGTTCGGAGGAGCGGGCTGATGAGGTTCGGGGGAGCGGGCTGGTGGGGCCCGGTGACGGGTCCCGGGTGGTTCCGTGGGCGGGGTGAAGCGCGTCGCGGCGCGCTCCGGGCCTGCGGTACCCTGGCGTCATGCGTGCCGTACGCCTTCTGCTTAGCGAGCCGCGCTGATCAGTCCCGACCATGGTCGAACCAGTTGGTCGGAATCGGCGCGGCGTCCCCTCCTGTGCGAGGGGATTTTTCATTTCCGAATGTCGCAGCAGCCGTGGGCGCAGACGATCGATGGAGCTTTGAGGATCATGAGCGAGACGAACCCCGCGGCCACCCCCGAAGTGGCCGCGCCGCACCGCTACACGGCCGCCCTGGCGGCCGAGATCGAGGCACGCTGGCAGGACTTCTGGGACGCCCAGGGTACGTACGCCGCCCCCAATCCGAGCGGCGACCTGGCGGGCGACCCGGAGACGGTGGCCCGGCCCAAGAAGTTCATCATGGACATGTTCCCCTACCCGTCGGGTGCGGGACTGCACGTCGGCCACCCCCTGGGCTACATCGCCACCGACGTCTCCGCCCGGTTCCAGCGCATGACCGGCCACAACGTCCTGCACACCCTGGGCTTCGACGCCTTCGGCCTGCCCGCCGAGCAGTACGCGGTACAGACCGGTACGCACCCGCGCGTGTCCACCGAGACCAACATCGAGAACATGAAGGCCCAGCTGCGCCGGCTGGGCCTGGGCCACGACCGGCGCCGGTCGTTCGCCACGATCGACCCGGACTACTACAAGTGGACCCAGTGGATCTTCCTGCAGATCTTCAACTCCTGGTACGACGACGAGGCCGGCCGGGCCCGCCCCATCACCGAGCTGATCGCCCGGTTCGATTCCGGTGAGCGCCCCGTACCGGGCCACACGCGCGCGTGGAGCGAGCTGAGCGAGGCCGAGCGCGCCGACGTCCTGGGCGGCTTCCGGCTGGCCTACGCCTCCGACGCGCCGGTCAACTGGTGCCCCGGGCTGGGCACCGTACTGGCCAACGAGGAGGTCACCGCCGACGGCCGTTCCGAACGCGGCAACTTCCCGGTCTTCAAGGCGAAGCTGCGCCAGTGGAACATGCGCATCACCGCCTACGCCGACCGGCTGCTGTCGGACCTGGACGTCCTGGACTGGCCCGAGGCCATCAAGCTGCAGCAGCGCAACTGGATCGGCCGCTCCGAGGGCGCCCGCGTCGACTTCCCCGTGGACGGCGAGAACATCACCGTCTTCACCACTCGCCCCGACACCCTGTTCGGCGCGACCTACATGGTGCTGGCGCCCGAGCACCCGCTGGTCGAGAAGTTCACCCCGGCCGCCTGGCCCGAGGGCACCCACGACGCCTGGACCGGGGGCCACGCCACCCCGGCCGAGGCCGTCGCCGCCTACCGCGCGCAGGCCGTGTCCAAGTCCGACGTGGAGCGGCAGGCCGAGGCCAAGGACAAGACCGGCGTCTTCATCGGCTCCTACGCGACCAACCCGGTCAACGGCGAGCAGGTGCCCGTCTTCATCGCCGACTACGTCCTGATGGGCTACGGCACCGGCGCGATCATGGCCGTACCCGCGGGCGACCAGCGCGACTTCGAGTTCGCGCGCGCCTTCGAACTGCCGATCCGCTGCATCGTCGAGCCGACCGACGGCCGCGGCACCGACACCTCCACCTGGGAGGACGCCTTCTCCTCCTACGAGGCGAAGATCACCAACTCGTCCAACGACGAGGTGAGTCTGGACGGCCTGCCCGTCGCCGAGGCCAAGGCGCGCATCACCGCGTGGCTGGAGCGCCGGGGCATCGGCGAGGGCACCGTCAACTTCCGGCTGCGCGACTGGCTGTTCAGCCGGCAGCGCTACTGGGGCGAGCCCTTCCCGATCGTCTACGACGAGGACGGCACCGCCCACGCCCTGCCCGAGTCGATGCTGCCGCTGGAACTGCCCGAGGTCGACGACTACTCCCCGCGCACCTTCGACCCGGACGACGCCGACACCCGGCCCGAGACGCCGCTGTCGCGCAACGAGGACTGGGTCAACGTCACCCTGGACCTGGGCGACGGCCGCGGCCCGCGCGCGTACCGGCGCGAGACCAACACCATGCCCAACTGGGCCGGCTCCTGCTGGTACGAGCTGCGCTACCTGGACCCGCACAACAGCGAGAAGCTGGTCGACCCGGAGATCGAGCAGTACTGGATGGGCCCGCGCGAGGGCATGCCGCACGGCGGCGTCGACCTGTACGTCGGCGGCGCCGAACACGCCGTACTGCACCTGCTGTACGCGCGCTTCTGGTCCAAGGTGCTGTACGACCTGGGGCACGTGTCGTCGGCGGAGCCGTTCCACAAGCTGTTCAACCAGGGCATGATCCAGGCCTACGTCTACCGTGACAGCCGCGGCATCGCGGTGCCGGCCGCCGAGGTGGAGGAGCGCGAGGGCGCCTACTACTACCAGGGCGAGAAGGTCTCCCGGCTGCTGGGCAAGATGGGCAAGTCCCTGAAGAACGCGGTCACTCCGGACGAGATCTGCGCCGAGTACGGGGCCGACACGCTGCGCCTGTACGAGATGGCGATGGGCCCGCTGGACGTGTCACGGCCGTGGGACACCCGCGCGGTGGTCGGCCAGTTCCGGCTGCTGCAGCGGCTGTGGCGCAACATCGTCGACGAGAACACCGGCGAGGTGACCGTCGTCGACAGCGCGGAGACCGACGTCGCCGTGGACACCCTGCGCGCCCTGCACAAGGCGATCGACGGGGTGCGCCAGGACCTGGAGGGGATGCGCTTCAACACCGCCATCGCCAAGGTCACCGAGCTGAACAACCACCTGACCAAGCGGGGAGGCCCGGTACCGCGCCAGGTCGCCGAGGCCCTGGTGCTGTTGCTGGCACCGCTGGCCCCGCACATCGCCGAGGAGCTGTGGCGCACGCTGGGTCACACCGACTCGGTCGTCCACCAGGACTTCCCGGTCGCCGACCCGGCGTACGTCGTCGACGAGACCGTCACCTGTGTGGTGCAGATCAAGGGCAAGGTGAAGGCCCGCCTGGAGGTCTCGCCGGCCATCTCCGAGGAGGAGCTGGAGAAGGCCGCGCTGGCCGACGAGAAGGTCGTCGCCGCGCTGGACGGGGCCGGGATCCGCAAGGTGATCGTGCGGGCGCCCAAGCTGGTGAACATCGTTCCGGCGTGACGGCGTAGGACTGGGGCCGGCCGGCTGCCGGGCTGTCGGTCTGGGGGGTGTCGGCCTGCGGGCTGTGGGGCGTCGGCCTGCGGGCTGTGGGCGCGACCGCGGCTCGGGGTAGTCCCCTACGGGCAGGTTCGGGGTTCTTTTGGAACTCGGGACCTGCCCGTTGCGTTTACCTTTGAAGAACGGCGTGGTGCGTGTGACGGGCGGCCCCAGGGCCCGGAGGAGGAGTCTCGTGGAAGCAGTGATCGCAGTGTTGGCCCTGCTCTTCGTGCTCTTCGTCACGCTGGGCGTGTACGCCACCGTGAAGGTCGTCGGCGCCGCCAAGCGCAGTGCGGACCGTCACCTCACCCAGGCCCGCCGCACGGTCGAGGACCACACCCTGAAGGTCAAGTCCTTCGCCCAGTCCGGCCCGGCCGGTGAGGTCGCCCAGCTCAGGCTCAAGCTGCGGACGTCCATGCGCGCCACCCAGGACGCGCTGGAGGCCGGAGCCCCGGAGGACCAGTCCCTCAAGGAGTCCCTCGGCCTTTTCGAGCGGCTCAGCGCGCACGGGCACGAACTGGACGCCGAACTGAGGCGCCTGGAGTCCGAACCGGACCGCGGCACCCTCGGCAAGCGGCTGCCCGAGCTACGCGAGCGCACCCACCGCATCGCGCGGTCGGCGGACTCCCTGCGCTGGGCGGCCCGCGACCGCGCCCGCCACTTCGCGGACGACGACCTCGACTCGCTCAGCACCCAGATCGACCTCGAGACCGGCGCCCTGCGGCACTGGACGACCAGCGACCAGCAGCCCGCACCCGCCTCGGGGTCCGCCCATGGTGCCCCGGCGGCCGCCCGGACCCGGCCGGACACCCCGCGGTCCGACGCCGCGCGGGAACCCGCGTCCGAGCCGGCACGGCCCGCGGTCGCACCGGCCGCGCCGCGTCCCACCTACCCGTGGCAGAAGAAGCCCCGCCCGGAGAGCACCACTTGATCCGGGCGCACTGATCCGGACACGGCCCCCTCCGGCCCGCGGGGCCGGGCTGCCCAGGGGGCGGTACGCCAGGTAACCTCCAGCTCATGTCCCGCCATGTCGCTATCGTCACCGATTCAACGGCCTACCTTCCGGCCCGGACGATGGAGCGGCACGGCATCACGGCGGTCCCTCTGACCGTGGTCCTCGGCGACCGCGCGCTGAAGGAGGGCACCGAGATCTCCACCCGCTCCCTCGCCCAGGCGCTTCAGAAGCGGCGGCCGGTGACGACGTCCCGGCCCGGCCCCGAGGTCTTCGCCGAGACCTATCGCAGGGCCGCCGAGGCCGGTGCCACGGGCATCGTCTCCCTCCACCTCTCCGCCGAACTCTCCGGCACCTACGACGCGGCGGTCGTCGCGGCCCGCGAGGCGCCGGTGCCGGTACGGGTGGTGGACACCGGCATGATCGCCATGGCGCTCGGATTCTGCGCCCTGGCGGCGGCGGAGGCCGCGGAGGCGGGGGGCGGTGTGGACGAGGCCGTCACGGCCGCGGAGAAACGGGCGGTCGGCACCGCCGCCTACTTCTACGTCGACACCCTGGACTATCTGCGCCGGGGCGGCCGTATCGGGGCCGCGCAGGCCCTGCTGGGGTCGGCGCTCGCCGTGAAGCCGCTGCTCCAGTTGACCGACGGCCGTATCGAACCCTTGGAGAAGGTGCGCACGGCGTCGAGGGCCATCGCCCGCCTGGAGGAGATCGCGGCCGAGCGGGCAGGCGCCGCCGACGTCGACATCGCCGTCCATCATCTCGCCGCCCCGGAGCGTGCTTCGGCTCTCGCGGACCGGCTGAAGGCGCGGGTGCCCGGCCTGACCGAGCTGCACGTCAGCGAGGTCGGCGCGGTGATCGGGGCGCACACGGGGCCCGGCCTGCTGGGGGTTGTGGTCTCGGCCCGGTGAGGCCGCGGCGGGTCCGGGCCTGGTCCGTGCGGGTGATGGAGTTGTCCACAACCGGGCGGTAATCCACGGGAATCAAGCAAGATCATCGCGCATGCGGTGGTGTGCCCGATCCTCCTGGCATGGCACTTCGATCACGTTCACGTTCAGCGACGGCGACCAGTGGGCCGGGGCGCGCACCCGCGTCCGACGGCCGCGCCCGACACCGCCGGCCGACCACTGCCGGGGCCGGGGCCGAAACCGGGGCCGGGGTCGCCATGGGGACCGGACTGAGGTCCGGTGGGCGGGCCCGGCAGGAGTATCGGCCCCGGGGCGGACGGGACCGCGATGTCGCGGCGGAGGAGCTCCGGCGCCGGACGGAGGTGCTGTTCGGGGAACCGGGCGGGCGTGGCGGCCGGGGCGCCGGAGGTGCCGGGCGTGCCCGGGGTGTGCCGAGCTGGGCCGTGGGTGGCGTGGACGAGCCGGTGACGCCACCCCCGAGGGGTACGGTCGCGGCCGGGGGCGCTGTGGACGCCGGGACTGCGTGGACGTGGGAGGAAGGTCCCGAGCCGGTCGCCTCGGACCCGGTGGTGCCGGGGGAGCGGCGGCCGACCGGCCGGATGGGGCTCGCGTTGAGGGAACGGCTGCCGTTGTGGGTGCGGACGCGGTGCGGGCTGGAACGGCGGAGCGTGGTCGCGCTGTCGGTGGTACTGGTGGTGGCGGTGGGGTTCGCCGTGCAGCACTTCTGGGCAGGGCGGACGCAGCCCGTGCGGGCACCGGAGGTGGTCGGGGCGGCCATGCCCCACGACGGGAGCGGAACGGAAAGCCCGCCGACGGGCTTCGCGGGGACCACCGAGGCCACCGGCACGGGTATGGCGGGCACGGACGCGGGTACGGCGCTGCCCGAGATCGTGGTCGACGTCGGCGGCAAGGTGCGTGACCCGGGCGTCCACCGTCTCCCGGCCGGCTCACGGGTCGCGGACGCGTTGCGGGCGGCGGGCGGAGTACGCCCCGGAACCAAGACCGACGGCCTCAACCGGGCCCGCTTCCTCGTGGACGGCGAGCAGGTGATCGTCGGCGGCCCGGCACCGGCGGCAGGCCCGGGGCCCGTGGCGGACGGTCCGGCCGGCACGGCGGCGGGAGCCGGGCCCACAGCACCGGTGTCCCTCAACACCGCCACCTCGGACCAGCTCGAGACCCTCCCGGGCGTCGGCCCCGTGCTGGCCCGGCACATCATCGAGTACCGCACCCGGAACGGCGGTTTCCGCTCGGTGGACGAACTGCGGGAAGTGAACGGCATCGGCGACCGCCGCTTCGCTGACCTGCGGAATCTCGTACGGCCATGAGGAGCCGGACGGCGGCGCCCGCCCTCACGGAACCCACCGCCGAGGGACCGGCCACCCGGCTGTCCGTGCACGCCTCCTCGGGGAAGCGGCTCGGGGCCGCCCACCCGCGGCAGGAGGGGCCGGCCGACCTGCGGCTCGTCCCACCCGCGCTGGCGGCCTGGGCCACGGCGGCGGTGATGCTGCACGCCCCACCCGCCCGGGTGCTGGGCACCGTGATCGCGTCCTTGGCATCGGCCGCCGTTCTCCTGGCCCTGCGAAACCGCCGTGCAGGAACGGGACGTGCGCGTCTCTCCGGAGCCTTGGTGCTGCTCTGCGTCGCCGCTGCCGCCTGTTCGGCGGGTCTGCACGGCGCGGATCTGCGGCGCGGCCCGGTGCCGGAACTGGCGCGGGAGTACGCCGCCGTGACGGCCGAGGTCGAGATCACCTCCGACCCCCGCCTGACCCGGCCCAGGACCGGCGGCAGCCGGCCGGCCCGGACGACGGTGCTCATCGAGGCCGACGTGCGGCGGGTGGAACGGGCAGGGCGGGCAGGGAGGGGAGCTGCGGTGGCGACCCGGGCCCCGGTGCTGATGATGGTCGACGCCCGTCCGGCCCGGGGCGGTGCGCCGGACGGACGAGCACGCCCGACCGAGGAACGCTCACCGTGGCTCGGACTGCTGCCGTCCACCCGGCTGCGGATCGAGGCCCGGCTCGCGCCCGCGAGGGCGGGCGGTGACCGGTTCGCGGCCGTGCTGCGGGTCAAGGGCCGGGACGGACCGGAGACGGTGGGGGAGCCGTCGGGGCCGCAGCGGCTGGCGGGGCGGCTGCGGGCCGGACTGCGGGCGGCGACCGACGGGCTGTCGACGGACGCGCGGGCCCTGCTGCCGGGGCTGGTCGTCGGCGACACCGCACGCGTCACCCCGGAACTCGAAGAGGCGTTCAGAGGGACCGACCTCACCCACACGCTGGCCGTCTCCGGCGCCAACTTCACCCTCCTCCTCGCCCTGCTCCTCGGCCCGCCGGGCCTGGCCCAGTACGCCGAGCGCCGTGGTCTCGCCGCGCGCCTCGGCATCCCCCTGCGGACGACCGCGCTGCTCGGCGGGGTGATCTCGCTCGGGTTCGTCGTCGTGTGCCGGCCGGATCCGAGTGTGCTGCGGGCCGCGGCCTGCGGATCCGTCGCGCTGCTCGCGCTCGCCACCGGCCGCCGCAGATCGCTGATCCCGGCGCTGGCGACGGCCGTCCTGCTGCTGGTGCTCTACGACCCGTGGCTGGCCCGCACCTACGGCTTCCTGCTCTCCGTGCTGGCCACCGGCGCCCTGCTCACGCTCGCCCCGCGCTGGAGCGTCGGCCTGCGACGGCGCGGAGTGCCGCCACGGCTCGCGGAGGCGCTGGCCGCCGCGGGGGCAGCGCAGGCGGTGTGCGCGCCGGTGGTCGTCGTCCTGTCGGCGCGGGTGAGCCTGGTGGCGGTGCCGTGCAATCTCCTCGCGGAGTTCGCGCTCGCACCGGCCACCGTGCTGGGCTTCCTGGCGCTGGCCACCGCCCTGCCGGCGATACCGCTGGCGAAGGCGCTCGCCTGGTGCGCGAGTTGGCCCGTGGAGTGGATCGCGCAGATCGCCCGGACCGGGGCCGCGCTGCCCGGCGCCGGAGTCGACTGGCCGGGCAGCTGGGCCGGGGCGGCACTGCTCGGGGCGCTCACCCCGGTCGTGCTGCTGGCCGGCCGGAGGCTGCTGGGGCACCCCTGGTGGTGCGCGATCTGCGCGCTGCTCCTGGTACTCCTGGTGGTGCGGCCGCCGCAGCTGACCCGGGTGATCACGGGCTGGCCGCCGCCGGGCTGGCGGCTGGTGATGTGCGACGTGGGCCAGGGCGACGCGATGGTGCTGGCCGCGGGCGAGGACACCGGGGTGGTCGTGGACGCCGGCCCGGACCCGGCACTGGTGGACCGCTGCCTGCGCTCCCTCGGCATCACCCGCGTTCCGCTGGTCGTGCTGACCCACTTCTTCTTTCTGGTGTTCAAATCTGTCTCATGAGATGTGTGATTCACTCCTGATCTGCTGTGGGCAGTACGAGAGTTCTGTCGTGTCGTGCCGTTCAGGTCCGTGAGGCGCAACTCCACTGCACGTCACCGGTGTCGGGGCAAGACCGCCACCATTGCAGGAAGCCGATCGTTGTAAGCCGGTCGAGTGCCTGAAGCAGGTCCTGGTTGTCCACGCCGCACTCGCGCGCCGCCTTGTCGGCCTCAACAAGCCCTTGACCGGTCGCGTACCGTATGGATCCGTGGTCAGCCCTGGACGGGGCCTGTGGATAACTCTGCGGTGCCAGGGCCGGTGCCACGTGCCTCCATGCGGCAGCTCGGTTGAAATTGTGGGGCCAGCCCGGCGACGCCCCTGTGTCGCGTGGTGCGGTACGTCGGCGATGCGGGTGCGCGGCTGGCTCGGCCGCTACGGCCCGGGGTCGTCGGGCTGTTTGAGCTGGCCCGAACCTCACTCCCGTCGGCACGCGCCGCTTGCCCGGTGCTGCGCGTGCGCGATGGCGTGCAGCGGTGACGGATGCTCCAGTCAGGTCCTGACGCGGAGCGTGGCTGGCTGGACAGCACCGGGCGGGATGCGATGCAACGGGCTGCTTCGGCGCGCGATCCGCCGCCGCAGAGCTGATTCAGGGGTGCGGCGCAGGCGTCCGGCAGAACCGACAGGCCGGTTCTGGGGCGAGTCGGCCTTGTCGGGTGGGCACCTGGACGGTAATCGAATCTTTGTTCCATCCGTTGTGTGGGAGCCTTGCGGGGCCGGACCCCGTACGGCACGCTGCAAAGTAGGGCCAGGTGGATTGTCAGCGGCGGCGCGTGGGAGGAGGAGCCGATATGGAAGGGATTTCGCCGCAAGGTGCCCTGCTGGCGCTGTGCGTCTCCCGGCTCCCCGGACGCACGCTGCCCCGGCATGCCTGGGCGGCTGAGGTACTTGTCGAGCAGTTGTGGGCGTATACCGCGGAGCGGGCGGAGGACGACGGCTGGCTGGACGTCCTGGTGCCGCTCGTCGGCAGCCGCGGCGTGGACGCGCGCCGGGTCCGGGCCGAAGTGTGGGCATTGGCGCAGGAAGGCGCGCTGGTCCCGGTGGGCGTGGGAGCCGCAGCCCGGTACGAGGTGGCGGAGGACCTGCGCTGCACGGCGATCTGCAGCGCACTGACGCCTGAGCAGGACCGCGTGGTCGACCTGGCTGTGGATCAGCTGACGGCCAGGCTGTTGGCCTTCTCGAAGACGGCCAGTGCCTGCTGATCACGCAGGTCGGTCACCGTCACGTCGGTTTCCGTACGGCGCCATGACAGTGTCTTGCGTTTGTGCGTGATGAGGGTGAGACCGCCGCCTCGGGCGGGCTTCGCGGTGACACGGATGCGCATGCGGGCGTCGCGGAGAAACGGCGCTTCCCAGGTGTCGGTGCCGGTCTCCCGCCAGTCCGCGATCTTGATCTTGGCGAGCTGGTCGCTCATCTCACGGGCCTTCTGGAAGCGGCGGGCTGGCTCGGGGTCCATGGCCTTCTGGACGACTTTGCGCAGCGACCGGCACACCCAGACGGGCAGGACGAGGTCTTCCTTGCGCAGCGGTGACTCTCCCTTGGTCAGGGCGTCGACAGTGTCCGTTCTCGAGTACGAGTCGTAGTCGAACTTGCCGCGCAGAAGCTCCAGGAGCACCACACCCAGGGAGTACAGGTCAGAGGCCCGTGTCAGGCCGTCGTTGGCGAGCAGTTCGGGCGGGGAATACAGCTGCGGCGCGTTCACGCCCGGGGTCCTGCCGTCGCCGTCCATCTTGCCGGCCAGGCCAAGGTCGCCGAGCTTGACCGTCTGGGCGTCACCGGTGAGGAAGAGGTTCGGGCTCTTCACGTCGCGGTGCAGGATGCCGTGGCGTTCATGCATCTCCGCCAGCCCTTGCAGAGCGGCCCGGATGATGCGCAGTGCCTGGCTGGGAGTGAAGCACTTGCCGGCTTCGAGGGCGTCGGTGACGCTGCCCTCCTCGTAGTAGGGCATGAGCACCTCGACGACCCGCATCGGCGCTTGATAGCCGGCGACGGTGGCGACCGAGCGGACCTTCACCACATTGGGGTGGTCGATCATCTCCATCACCTGTGGCTCCACCAGGTCGGCGCCGTTCTCGACCTCCGAGAGGTCGACGCGCTTGCCGACGAGCCAGTTCGCGAGGTCCGGGTCCCACCACACGCGTACCTCGCGCATACCGGTCGGCATGGTCTGCAGGCACTCGTAGTTGAGGATGAGTCGTCTCTCGCGCTGCTTCACGCGCGGTCTCCTTCGTCAACGCATTGCGGCGCGTCAGTTCTCGGACCCGTCGGTGACATAGGCCAGGGCAGCGGCGAAAGCGACTCCTCGCCCCGCGGTCCAGTATGGCGGCCGTTGTGTCAGCCCGATTGTCTCGTGACTGAAGGTGCCCAGGGAAGCAGGGGGGAGGCCGACGAGCTTGCCGATCCGTTCGGTCTTCAACTCCTCGTAGGCCACGTTCTGCTGAGCACACGAGAGCATCAGCGCCGAAATCAAGGAGATGCGCTCCGTCGCCTCCTTGTATGTCCAGTTGCCGTGCTTGCGGGTCCCCACCAGGACCACGGCGTCGGGAGCGAGGATACGCAGGTCCTGGGTGATCCTGTCGAACGTGTCGGCCAGCCGCTCGGCCCCCGCCAGACCGGCGGCGGGAACCAGGCGCGCCGGAGCGCCGACCATCACAGCAGGAGCAACGGCGCCCTGCGGGGCCTCGAGCGCCCCAAAGTGCAGGACGCCGGAGGAGACGGCAACACCGAGAACCTTCACAAGTCATGTCTTTCGAGAGGAGACAGGCGTGCGGCGCACCAGGAAAACACGGCCGCGAACGGGGCAGACTGCGGTGGTCAACCGCGCCACCTAGCCCTTGACGAGCCGCAGTTGAGGGCGAACGGGCGCGGACTGCTGCCCGCCCCCCTCCACTGCGACCGGGACCAGGCCGAACACATACTCATTGAGTTCCTCGACAAAGATGTTCAGCTCCGCCGCCACATCTGACGGAGACTTCTTCAGCGGATCACGCAGCACCTCGAACACCTTGGCCAGCAGCTGGCTGCTCTCGCGGACCAGCGAGGAGTCGGGCTCCGCCCTGCGGTAGCCGCGGCGGGCCAGCTCCTTCATGGTCTGGCTGTAGCGCCACTCGGACAACAGCTCGAGCTTGCGCAGGCGGTAGGTCAGGGCCATCGCGGAGACGCCCCACCGGCGTTTGGCGCTCAGTATCCGCTCAAGGGAGGCGTTGTGAAGCCGCTGCGCGAGGATACCCGCGCGCGGCATCAGGAAGGCGGAGGCGAAGTCGTTCGCCTCACCCTCCGAGTCCCGTCCGTGGGGGATGCGGTGCTCGCAGTGCAGCACCAGGTGCCCCAGCTCGTGGGCGGCGTCGAACCGGCCTCGCTCACCGGTCTTGCGGGTGTTCAAAAAGACGTACGGGGTACCCGCGTTGATGGTGGAGAACGCGTCGATGTCCAGGCAGTCCGACGGCAGAGAGAACACCCGTACCCCGCGTGCCTCCAACAGATGCACGGTGTTCGGCACCGGGGCCTCGCCCAGACCCCAGGCGGCCCGCACCTGTTCAGCTGCTGCCTCGGGCTCCAGGTGCGGGTAGGTGGGCAAGTCGGGCCGGGGCAGCTTGAACAGGCCCTCCAGCCAGACATTCAGAGCCACGGCGATGGCTCCCGAGCTCAGAGCGCTGTCGCGTTCCGTCGCCGTCATCTTCGACGGCGCTCTGAAACTCACGGAGTCCAGTTGCAGGTCCGCCGGCCGGGGCGCGGCGAAGAAGGAGAGCGGGTAGTGAAGGGCCGCCGCGAGCGCGGACAGCGTCTCCGGTGAGGGGACCTTGCGGTGGTTCTCGAACGCGGTGATGCTCTGCGCCGAATACCCCGAGGTCCGGGCCAGCTCCGCCAGCGTCATACGCCGTCGCCTGCGCGCCAGGACCAACCGTTCAGGGGTGAACACGTTTCCCTCAGCTCCCACTCTCAGTCTCACGTCAACCTGGTCAGCCCCCCAGCAGCTCCACCACGACCTCCGGTCCGTCGCCGTCGCCCGGGTCATCCAGCAGCCCGATGTCCGCGCCCGGGTCACCGAGATCCGGAAGGAACAGCGGGATGCGTTCCTGCCACTCGTCGACGAACTTCCCGTTCATCTTGATCGGCAGGGACAACTCCGCGCTGATCACTCCCTTGTCCCACTTGTACAGCAGGCACCACGTCGGGATCTGATCGAGCTCCCGGCCGTAGAGCACCTCGTCGTGGGTCATGAAGGCGAACTGGCCGTTCCTCTCCACCAGACGTGCCATCGCCGGACCCTTCGGGTTCTTCGACCGTACGCGCGCTGCGAGGTCGCCCACGCCGCCCTCGGCGCTGATCGCGGTGACCGCGTGGCTGATGCTGGGGTGGATCATCCGGAGGATGCTGTCCCGGGCCGTGCGCCCCCACCCTTCGGGATCGAGGGCCTCGGCGAGATACCGGTTCGTGCGGCTCCAGAACATGAAGCCGCGCATCGCCGGCGCGTCAAAGTCGGTACAGGTACGGACATCTGCAATCGCCAGGTCGAGCGCCTCGTGGAACAAGTCCGTCGAGAAATCGAGCTGCGCGAGCCGCTGCCTGCACTGTTCCGGATCCAGGTTCTGCAAAGCCCCCTCCAGACAACCGTGAGTTTCAAAAACCATACCTCAACCGAGGTGCCGTTTTTGAAACCTTGGTCATCATCGCATGTCAGTTCGAATATGTCATCTTTGCTCGGCGCGCCAGTCGGCAGCGGCTCAACGCGCGCGGACTGCTCGCATGTGTGTCGACCAGTGACGGGTCCTGCAGCGATTCGTCAGCCGGCATCTCCGGGCTGTCCGGCCAGGGGCGTTCACTGTCTACATGTGTTTGAGGGTCCTGCGGGCCCTTGGTGTGTCCGCGGCAGGCTGCCCATCGTGTATGGACTGCTGGGAAGGTCATCTTTCAGCTGTTCAAATCTGTCTCATGAGATGTGTGGTTCAGTCTCGACTCGTTGCGGTGGTACGAGACAGGTGAGCTGATGGGGGTTCCTCTCCGGCCCCTGGGGAGGGGCAAGTGTGGATCTTGCTTTTGTGCAGTCCGGGCTGCTGGAGAAGTACCTGGACTCTGATGTGATCTCTGCTGCGAGGGTGGCGGCTTTGCTGAAGCGGCGGGGCATCCTCGACGGGACGCCGGTGTGGCTCGACGAGGGGACGCAGGCACCGATTCCGCCTCTGTGCGAGTTCGGCAGGTATCTGTCGACGGCGCTGCTGGACGAGACCACGCTGAAGGACTACGGGCGGGTGATCGCTCGGCTGGACGATCATCTTGTCGGTCTGGACAGCGATGTGTTGTCGGCGTCGGAGTCCGATCTCGTTTCGTACCGGGGCCATCGGACCCGGTGGCAGGAGAAGCCGGTCGGCGCGTCGGTCTGGGGCCGGGAATCGTTCGTCCTGGACGACTTCTACGGCTTCCTCGTCGACCGGAAGATCTTGCCGCACCGCCCGGCGAGACTGGCTGCGCGGGGACGCAACGCCTTGGCACCACGAGTGCGGTCGGGCATGGACATCCGGCACCTCACGTTCGAGCAGTACCGCTACTTCCGGGACGTTGGACTGGGCGGGCAGCTGCCCAACGCCGAGGTGGACCCGGCCTTCCGCGGGTGGTCACCGCTGCGCGGCCGCGCGGGCAGCGACATCGCACTGGGGTCAGGGGCACGCTGGCGGGAGTGGGCGACCGTGCTGCTGCCCGAGATCGGACTCTGGCCAGGACTGCCGGGAGGGGCGGCCGAGTACACCGTCCAGGCCTGCGCGAAATACGGCAAGGCCCGCTCGATCTATGTCCCCGAGGACGCCGTCGCGTCCGCCGACCTGTTCTGCCTGCTTGAGCGTCCGGACATCGTCCGCAGGGCGGCCCGAGGGCTGGAGCGCAAGGCCCGCGACCTGTTCGTGGTGGGTGAGGTCGACGTCGCCGGCGGCCGGGTGAGGGGCGTCCTGGACGGCGTCGTGCGCGAGTTCCAGATGTCGGCCATGGACGCCAAGCTGCGGCGGATCACCGTCTGCGAGGGCGAGTTCGGCCTGGAGGCGTTGTCCTTGTTCGTCTGCCGCGGCGGTCTGATGCCGGGGGCGGACGCCTGGAAGAGTTACCGCCACCGGGCCTGGACGCGCATGACGGACCTCGCCGACCGGTCCACGCCGCTGCTGCCGGGGCGACGCTGGCGCTGGCACGACCTGCGGCACACCTACGCTCTGCGACTTTTGACCTATCTGGAGAACATCATGGACGGCGAGGAGCCGGACCTGCAGGCTCGCCGTCGTCGGCACCGGTCGTACTTGACCGGGCACATCCGGCACAACCCGCTGCTGATTGTCAGCCGAAGACTCGGGCACGCGAATCCGGAAACCACCTACGAGTACCTCCAGTACACGGACGACCTGATCAACGAGTTCGAGGCCGCGTTCTCCAGCTGGATCGGCGACGACGAGGCGTCCTACGCCGACATCGCATCCCACGCGATCAGCGGCACGAAGGGCGGCCGCTGATGCCGAAGCCACGCCGCAAGGGCCGGAACGACGCAGAACGCGACCGCCTGCGGGCAGCCCTGGCGAACCCCGTCCCGCCCGGCGGCATCGGCCCTCGGGTGGTCGAGCTCCCCCGACAGCTCCTGGCGGTGGACCCATCGGACTTCCGCTGTTCGCGTTTGGCCATGCAGCTGGCCGATGAGTGGGTTGAGTACGTGGCCGCCACCGCCATCACGACCCACGCGAAGACCTACCACATGGCGATCACCCGGCTCTGCAAGTACGTGGACAAGGAGCTCGGGCCAGCGGCGGAGACGGCGAGCCTGACCGATCCAAACCTCCTTGACCGGCTGGTGAAGTGGGAGCTGTCACTGCCCGAGAGCTACGCTCCGAGCTCCACCTACCCCTGGGTTTTGGCGGGCGCCGTGCGGGTGCTGATCATCCGCCGGGACGATCACCCCGATCGTCCGGTTGCCCCGGATCTGGCCCGGCTGGCCCGCGGTCCCGCGCTGCTGGGCAGCGGGGAGAAGACGGAACGGGACGAGTTCACTCGCCAGGAGAAGCAGGCTTTGGTCCGCGCCGCCTGGCAGAGCGTTCACGCCACCCGCAAACGCCTGGAGGAGGGGTGGGCCCTGGCCGAACAGGGACGTCACCCCGACCAAGGCGGCTGGACCAGCATCCCCGACCTGCTCTGGGGCTTCGCCCACGAGCAGATCACCCCCGAAGACATTCACCGGGTCGTGCCCGCGCCCCGTACTTGGCCGCCGGAACTGCAGACGCTCGGCACAGGCCCGTCAGGGGTCTTCGTTCCTCAGATGGCACGCAGACAGTTGGCTCGCAAGCTGTTCGCGATGTTGTATCCGCACCACCTCGATCTCCACGCGTTCCGCATCCTGCTGATGGACGCCACCGGCCACGCCTCGGAAGAGGTCACCGGCTTCGGAGAGGCGGATGTGGAGTTCCTCCCCAAGGGCGTCCGGCTGACCCTCCTGAAGAACCGGGCCGAACACCGGCGACACCGGGCCTTTCGAGACCAGTCCGCACCCGAGGAGCCGGCCCCGGACGAAGACACTGACGGTCACCTCACGGTGAACTGGCCACGGCGCGAGGCCAGCGAGGTGGTCCGCCAGCTCCTGGACCTGACCGCCCGGGTCCGGGCCAAGGCCCCGCACGTCACCCACACGCTCTTCGTCAGTGCCACGGTCCGCAACAACTTCACCGTGGTCTTCGACGAGTGGAGGCCCGTGTCCAAGAGCTCGTTCAAGAGCTGGCTGGACGCCACGGGCGTCGAGATCAAGGGTGACCCGCACATCGGCCGGATGCGGAAGTCGGTCAAGGTCGAGAAGGCCATCGTGAGCGAAGGACGCATCAGCGCCGCCGCGGATGACCACACCGAGGAAACCTTCGCCACCCACTACGCACAGGGCACTACGCTGCGCATCCTGTCCGGGCGGACCATCGCCACGGCCCAGCAGCACTGGCTCGACAAGGCTCTTGCCCGCGTTGACGGACCCACCGTCATCTCCGGCACCACCGGGGAAGTCGACCAGGCCGTGCTGGAGGACTCGGGTCTGTCCGCCCTGGAGGCCGAGGACATCATCGCCGGCCAGCTCGACATGGGCGTCTCCCACTGCAAGAACCCCTACCAGGGCCCCTACAGCCGCCCCGGCGAGCTCTGCGCCGTCGCACCTCTGCGCTGCCTGGAATGCCGAAACGCCTGGATCCTGCCCTCCAACCTGCCTCAACTCCTGCTGTTCAAAGCACACTTGGAACGGCTTCGCACGGTTCTGACTCCACAGGCATTCGAGCGGCTCTGGGGGCAGAGCTGGGTGAACCTCCGAGCCGTCCTGGAGGACCGCACGCCCGAGGAACTCGACCAGGCCCGCAAGCACATCGAAGCCGGCCAGGCCGTCCTGGACCTGCCGCTCGCCGCGAACACGGAGTTCGACGCATGATCCTGCCCCTGCCCGAGCAACGGCGCCCCTCTCTGTTCCTGGACGACGAACCCGTCGCCCAGGGACGCTCACTGCTGCCCGAGGCCCGCGAGCCCGGCGCCTACGTCCCCCGGTTCGGCGACAGGAACGTCTGGAACTTCAACGGGATTCTCAAACGGCCCGCCAACTGCACGGCCGCTTCGTGGATGGTCCACTTCAGCTTTGAGCTGGAGGATCCGTACTGGAACCTGCTTGCTCGCGAGTTCCTGATGGTGACCTTCAACCCGCGGCACCCCGAGGTCCTCAAGATCGGTGTCGTCCTCGAAGGCTACGGCGACCCGAGAACCTTGATCCAGATTGCCTCGCGCCTGCGGACGGCAGCGAAGTGGGGCCGCAAGAACGGGCTCCCGGCTCACCCGGACGCATGGACGATGCAGGACCTGCGGCAACGCATTATCGACATGGCCGCAGCCGGGACCGCCCCGAACACGGTCAGGGGGCACGTGACCGCCCTCAAGAATCTGGCGGCAGCCGCCCCCGCCCTGAGCCTGCACTGGCCTGTCGGCGACCCGTGGCCTGGCCAGAGCGCCCGCAGCGTCGCCCAGCTGGGCGCCAGCAAAGATCTTGCTACCCCCGCGGTTCCCCCAACGACGTGGTTCCCACTGATCCGTGCAGCCTGGGCCTACATCCACGACTTCGCCCCTGACGTCCTGCGCGCCGACCGCCGTCACGGCGAGCTCCTCGCCGCCGCGAACCCGTCGGTACTCGACATCGACGACCGGCTTGAGGAATGGCTCGCCGACCCCCGGAACAAGATCCCCCTTCACACCGCGCCCTCGAAAGACCAGGCGCCGCATGTGAATTGGAGCCTGCTGACGCTTCTCCTGGGCTACGAAAGGGACCTCTATCCCGCCTTCTCCGAGTCGGGCTGCCAGATCAAGAGGCAGCGACGTGCACGGGTCCTGGAGGAAGTAGCCAAGGGACGGACCACGACCCAGGCGCTGACCGGAGAACTCGTACAGACGAGTCGTCCGGACGGCACCACAGGACCCTGGCACCCCGGCATCGGCCCGCGGCCGCTGAACGACCTGAAGACGGCACTGCGAAATGCGGCATTCACCCTGGTCGTGGGCCTTTCCATGATGCGCGACTCGGAGATCCACGAGATCTTGCGGGCATCCGTCGTCGAGCACTACAGCACCCCGGCCATCTCCTCCACGAAGATCAAGGGCACCCCCAACCGCCCCGGCAAGCACTGGTGGATCGCCGAACCGCTCGTTGAAGCCCTCACGGTCGCCGAGGCCGTCTCCCTTCACCCCGAACGCGTCTTCTCCCCGGTCGGCGCCGACAATCAGGACGGCACCATCGTCGGAGCCAGGATGCTGGCGTCGTTCGTGAAGTTCGTGAACACATACCGGGCTTGGACCGGCCTCGACGAGATCCCCACCACCTACATACGCCCGCACATGTTCCGCAAGACGATGGCGATGCTCACTGACCAGTTCCCCAACTCCGAGATCGCCACCGGCATCCAGCTCAAGCACCTCGCCAAGCGGGCCCTTGCCAACGCCACGACCCGCAGCTATGCCGCCTCCGACGACAACTGGGCCACATACCTCGAAGACGCCCTCGACAACGTCAAGTTCCGCAAGATCAAAGACCTCTACGAGCGTCACACCGCAGGCGAGGAGATCGGATTCGGGCCCGGTGCCGATCGCGTCAAGGACGCCTTCGACCAGATCGACGCCACCGTCAAGGCCCGCAACGGGGACGCCCGCACCGCCGACACCCTCCTGCGCACGACCAGGATCCACATCCGGTTCGGCATGCTCAACAACTGCACTGCCGACCACACCAACCCCGTCGGCGCCGTCTGCCTCGAGAACGCGATCGTCCCGGAAGGCCACACCGGCCCCCTCGACGAGCGCTGCCGGCCCGACCGATGCGCCAACAGCATGATCGGCCCCGAGCACCTGCCGATCTACGACTCCCACCAGCGCAAACAGCTCCAACTCATCAACAACCCCGCCACCCCGGCCTGCCGCCGAGACCTCGCCGAACGCGAACTCGACATCACCCGCAACGTCCTCAAGATGGCGGGAGAACCCCAGTGACCGGCCCCGCCGACGGCCGTCCCGAAGACCAGGTCAGCCCCAAGACCGCCGCCGCCCTTCGGGCAGCGATGACCCGCCTCTTCGAAGGCCGCCCGCAACGGACCGACGGCCGCCTCACCAAAGAGAACCTCTACAAAGAAGCCCAGGTCAGCCGCGCGACGATGAACCGCGCGCACGCGATCCTGGCCGAGTGGGACGCGCACCTCGCCGCCCACGGGAAGGCCACCCCCGGCGAGGCCAAACGCGACGCGGCCATCGCCGACCTCAAGAAGCGACTGACCAAGAAGACCCAGGAATGCACGCTCCTGGAGAACAAACTCAAGGCCGCCCACACCGCGATCGCCGCCCTCTTCCACGACAACGAAGCCCTCCGGCAGCAGCTCAACAAGGACACCACAACCACGGTCACGCCCATCCGCCCCCGCGGTCCCAGACAACGTCAGTGATCGTCTATCGCCTCAGCAGGCCCACCAGCGATCTCTCCGAGGTCCGTCACTTGAGGGCGTCCTCGAACACTTTGCGGTACTCGGCAGTGTGGTCGTGCTCTCGCCGGGACCAGGCGATGCGATCTGAGATCTGCTGGTCAGTGGCCTCGACGGCCATGAAGCCGGCCTGCACCTCCGCCCAGAAACGGGCATTACGGGCCTGCCGTTCCAACATCGCGTCGACCAGCACAGCACGCTCAGGACCAGCCAGGCCATAGGCATCGGCCAGCACACGCACCTGAGTGGCCTGAACATCCACAGGGGGAACCCCGACCTTCGAAGACACGCACCACAGCCAGCTCATATAACCGACGTCCTCCAGCGGACTGCCCGGCGCGGCCATGTCGAAATCGATGAAGGCGACCGGCGTCTCGTCCTGGAAGACGGCGTTGTTCGGTCCCAGATCGTGGTGGCATACGACCTGATGCTGACCAGCAAGATCACTACCCCGAGTGGCATCGTGCATGGCCCGCGCCATGGCGCCAGCCGCAGCAACTTGCGCGTCGGTCCACGGTCGGAACTTCGGCGGGACCCAGCCCGGCACAAAGCTGAAGGTGTCCCGACCTGCCTGATCCCGACCGAGATATCGCGGGGCCCCCGTGAATCCTCGGCTCTCCAACAGATCAAGCACGGAGGCGACGAACGGCGAGGCAGCCGACGCCGGCCTCCGGACCGTGTCACCGATGCGGACGACGCCATCGGTGATGCGGCCGCCCTGCAGAGGGACCGCTTCGTCAACAATCTCGGACATGTCACTGGTTCCCTTCTGCTGTCTCAGGCGGCTGCTGACGCGTGATGTTCCCTGATGCCTTGCGAGCGCCCCTGCTTCCCAGGCCCAGCGCTTGCCCCGTGATCGACAGCATGTCTCATGAGACATGCCGAGCGCGAAGAACACGTCCACGCCGACCATGTGGCGGGCCTGCCCGGTGTACTGCGCGGACGCTCGGTGGGCGCGATCGCGACCACGGGGCTGGAGGAGCCCGCCGACCAGGCCCGCTTCGTACGAGGGCTCGCGACCGACCGGCACCTGCCGGTGACGCGTGCCGTCGCCGGGGAGCGGCGGCGCACGGGGGACCTGTCCTGGGAGGTGGTGTGGCCACCACCGAGCCCCCGGCAGCCCGCAGCGCCCACGACCCCGCAGTCCTGGACCCCGCAGCCGGAGGGCCCGAACGACGCGAGCGTGGTCATGCTCGTCCGAACGGCCGGCCTGCGCCTGCTGCTGCTCGGCGACCTGGAACCGCCCGCCCAGCGGGCCCTGGCCAGGTCACCCGAGGCGGGGCGACTGGCCGGCGTCGACATCCTGAAGGTCGCCCACCACGGCTCGGCGTATCAGGACCCCGGCCTCCTGCACCGGGTCTCGCCCCGGCTGGCCCTGATCTCCGCAGGCCGCGACAACACCTACGGCCACCCGGCCCCGACCACACTCGCCGCCCTGCGCAACACCGGCACCGCGGTCCTGCGAACCGACCGCGACGGCACGATCGCGGTACTCGGCGACGAGGACGGCAAGGAGGGCGAGGACGGCAAGAGGGGCCTGCGTGTGGCCCGACACTGAGGAGCTGACACTTTCCGACGTGGGCTGCCGGCCATGGGGAGTACCTGGACGAGCGCGACCCTGTGCGTCGGTGGCCGTCCGGCCGATGACCTGTTCCCCGCGAAGGCGGCGGGATTGCGTAGGGCGCGCATGTCCGCCGCGGCCCGCGGGGCACCTGTGGGCGGAAGCCGACGATGTCGTGGCGCCGGCCCGGGCGCATCCGATGATGGGCCATCGGCTCTGGGGGAGGGGCTCCGTTCACCTGTCCTGGCGGAGTTCCGCAAGACTCCGCCGGGGCGGGGTCTTCGTCCCTGAGGACCGGGTCCTGTCCGGCGGATCTTGTGCCTGGTCCTCGGCCGGGCTTGGCACGGGGCCGGAGCTCATGGCCGTGCGCAGCCGAAAAGGTGGCGACACCCGGAGACCGGGCACGCTAGCGTCCGCAGGCATGCCCCCTTCACTCGTACGTCCCCCTTTTCAGGCCGACGAGCGCACCGCGCTCCTTGGCTGGCTGAATCTCCAGAGGCAGATCCTGCGATGGAAGTGCGAGGGACTGAGCGAGGCGGACGCGCACCGCTCCGTCATCCCGACCTCGCCGGCGATGACGATGGCCGGGCTCATCAGCCATATGCGGTGGGTCGAGCACATCTGGCTGGAGGTGCTGTTCCTCGGTGGCGACGAGACGCAGAACCCGTCCTTCGACGAGACGGACGAGGACGCCGACTGGCGCACCGACGGCATCACGCTGAAGCAGCTGCTCGCGGAGTACGAGGCCCAGTGCGCCCGAAGCGACGAGATCGTGTCCGCGGCCTCCCTGGACGACGTCGGTCGCCACCCCGACTACCGCTCGAGCAAGGCCAACCTCCGCTGGATGCTCATCCACCTGGTCGAGGAGACCGGACGGCATGCGGGGCACGCGGACATCGTGCGGGAGCTGCTCGACGGGGCGAAGGGGTACTACTAGCTCTCTCCGGTAGCTCTCTCCGGCAGATCGAGACCGGAGCCGGAGTCGGACCGCGGCACCGTCACCGTTGCCGTGGAAGACGTGGGCGCGCTTGTCGGATCTCGTCGTCACCGCCCGGAAGTTCTTGACGGCCACGAGCGCGCACGGTGGAGCACGGATTCTTCCCTGATCTGCTCAAAGGCCGGCCGGTGGGAGTCGAACAAGGTGTGTGACATCAGCGTCGCGACTCGACCAGGACCTCGATCCCGTCGAGCACCCGGTCGAGCCCGAAGTCGAACTCGGTGTCGGCCTCATCCCCGTACTCGAGCACGCCCGAGGCGAGGAGCCGCGCGATGGCGGGATGCCGCTCGGCATCGGTGAGCGCCCCAAGCGCCGCCGCATAGCGCCGCAGCGACTCGTCGGGCCCGACCCCGCTCGCTCGCATCCCGGCCTCCAGGTCGGACATCAGCACGGATTCATTCCGTACGTAGCCGCCCACCAGCATCAGCACGGAGAGCTTCTCCTCCTCGCGCAACCCGGTGCCGTCCAGCCCCGCCAGCGCCGCTTCCATCCAGGCCAGGGAGTTGGGGCCGATGGGAGGTCCCGAGGTGGGGATGCGCAGCAGCCACAGGTTCTGCCGGAAGACCGCCCGCTGTGCCCGCGCCCACCACGCGAGGCACTCGCGCCACCCGGTACCGGCCGGCGGCGCCTCGGGCGGCGCGCCCACGGCCGCCTCCTGCATCAGCACATAGAGCTCATCCTTGGCGCCGACATAGCGGTAGAGCGACATGGTCGAGACGCCGAGCTCCTTGGCGACCCGCCCCATGGACACCGCGCCGAGCCCCTCGGCGGCCGCGATCCGGACGGCCGTGTCGACGATCCGGTCGAGGCTCAGTCCGGGCCGCGGCCCCTTCGCGGGACGTTCGCGCAGCCCCCAGGCCACTTCGAGGCTGGCGGGCAGCCCCGTCCCGCTCTCCGTGTCCGCCACGTACGTCTCCCTCGTCGTCCCGACTGCCATCCGATCTGCGGCCCGGGCTTGACGCACATCCTAGTTCTGCGTAACCCTTACACAGTAATGCGTAAGGGTTACGCAGTTAATGAACCGAGATGAGGGGCGATGCCAGAGCACCCGTCCGCCGTACACCCGTCCGCCGTACACCCGGCCATCGAGGCCACCGGCCTGACCAAGTCCTACGGCGACCTTCAGGTCCTGCGCGGTGTGGACCTCACCGTTCCGCGTGGCGCCGTACACGCGCTGCTCGGCCCCAACGGCGCGGGCAAGACCACCGTCGTACGCATCCTGGCCACGCTCGCGACCGCCGACGCGGGCACGGCCCGGGTGGCCGGTCACGACATCCGCACCGCGCGCTCCCGGGTCCGCCGGGCGATCAGCCTGACCGGCCAGTTCGCGGCGGTCGACGAGATGCAGACGGGCGCCGAGAACCTGCGCATGATGACGCGCCTGGCCCGCCACAGCCGCGCGGCCGCGCGCACCAGGGCGGCGGAACTCCTCGACCGCTTCGACCTCACCGATGCGGCCGACCGCCTGGTGAAGACGTACTCCGGAGGCATGCGTCGCCGCCTGGACCTGGCCGCGTCCCTGGTCGGCGACCCCGAGGTGATCTTCCTCGACGAGCCGACCACGGGCCTGGACCCCCGCAGCCGCGCGGCCCTCTGGGACGTCGTACGCGAACTGTCCGCCCAAGGCGCCACGGTCTTCCTGACCACCCAATACCTCGAAGAAGCCGACCAGTTGGCGGACCGCATCGCGGTCCTCGACAAGGGTGCCCTGGTTGCCGAAGGCACCTCGGCCGAGCTGAAACAACGCGTCGCGGGCCACCGCCTCGACCTGGTCCTCACCGACTCGGCGAGCTATCTGCGCCTGGTGCCCCGGGCGACCCGCACCGACCCCGACACCCGCACCCTGGGCATCCCCACCGACGGCTCGGCTGCCCACATCCGCGCCCTGCTGGACGAGTTGGACCCCACCCGCACCACCATCGCGAGCTTCTCCGTCCACACGGCGACCCTCGACGACGTCTTCCTCGAACTCACCCGATCCCCCGCCGCGGAGCCCACCCATGTCTGACGCCCTGATCATGACCGGCCGCTCACTGCGCCTGAGTCGCCGCAACGTGGACGCACTCATCACCTCGCTGGCCCTTCCGGTGATGATCCTGTTGATCTTCGTCTACTTCTTCGGCGGCGCGATCGACACCGGTACCCAGTACGTCACTTACGTCGTCCCCGGCGTCCTCCTCCTCTGCGCGGGCTTCGGCTCGGCCAACACGGCGATGGCGGTGGCGGAGGACCTCAAGGGCGGCATCATCGACCGCTTCCGCGCCCTGGACCTCGGCGGCACCCCGATCCTCACCGGCCACGTCCTGGCCTCGGCGGCCCGCAACCTGCTGGCCACCGCCCTGGTCCTCTGCCTTGCCTTCGCCATCGGCTTCCGTCCCTCGGCCACCCTCTCGGGCTGGCTGGCGGCAACCGCCGTCCTGCTGATCTACGTCCTCGCCCTGTCCTGGTTCTCGGCCGCGATCGGCCTCTTCGTCAAGTCCCCCGAAGCGGCAGGCGGCTTCACCTTCTTCGTCAGTTTCCTCCCCTATCCCAGCAGTGCCTTCGTCCCCACCGGCACGATGCCCGGCTGGCTCCAGGGCTTCGCGGCCCATCAACCGGTGACCAAGGTGATCGAGGCGCTTCGGGGGCTGTTGCTCGGGCAGCCGGTGGGAGCCACTCCGTGGGTGGCGCTGGCTTGGTGTGCGGGGATCCTGGTGGTTTCGGTGGGGGCTTCGGGAGTTTTGTTCAGGAGGCGGACGGTGTGAGATGCGACGCCTGCTGCGTGGCCGAGCGGATCCACGAGTTCTCCAGCGACCGTTGCATACACCGGGGCGGCAACGGCATGCGGATCGTGCCCGAGGGCCGGCGCCCGACACAATGGCTGGCGTGAGCGATGTGAGACATGTGCTGGTGCTGCCCGACCGGGATGCCGCGGAAGCGGTGGCGGAGGAGCTGGGCGAGCGCTTCGGCGTCGACGAGGAGCCGCGGCTCGTCCGGGACGCCCTGGCCGGCGAGGACGATGCCGAGGACGCCCAGTGGCTCGTCGTCCTGCGCGACGAGAGGCAACGGCTGGACCCCGGCGCGCTGGACGAGTTCGCGGCGGAGTGGGACGGCTGGCGGGAGGAGCCCTGACCCGGTGCCGTGACGTCGGGACCCCTCGCCGTCAGTGGTGCGTGCGATGCTTGGCGCGATGGCCAGGAAGACAGCTCAAGACGACCCTCTCGCCCCCGTGACGCTCGCCGTGGGCCAGGAGGACCTCCTGCTCGACCGTGCCGTGCAGGAGGTGGTGGCGGCCGCGAAGGCCGCCGACGCCGACACGGACGTACGCGACCTCACCCCGGACCAGCTCCAGCCCGGCACCCTCGCCGAGCTGACCAGCCCCTCGCTCTTCGCCGAGCGCAAGGTCGTGGTCGTGCGCAATGCGCAGGACCTGTCGGCCGACACCGTCAAGGACGTGAAGGCGTACCTCGGGGCGCCCGCCGAGGAGATCACGCTCGTCCTGCTGCACGCGGGCGGCGCCAAGGGCAAGGGCCTGCTCGACGCGGCGCGCAAGACCGGGGCGCGGGAGGTGGCCTGCCCGAAGATGACGAAGCCGGCGGACCGGCTGGCCTTCGTCCGGGGCGAGTTCCGGGCCACCGGGAGATCGGCCACACCGGAGGCGTGCCAGGCGCTGGTCGACTCCCTCGGCAGCGATCTGCGGGAGCTGGCGGCGGCGGTGTCCCAGCTGGCGGCGGACATCGAGGGCACGATCGACGAGGCGGTCGTCGGCCGGTACTACACCGGGCGGGCCGAGGCGTCGAGCTTCACGGTCGCCGACCGCGCGGTCGAGGGACGGGCGGCGGAGGCGCTGGAGGCGTTGCGCTGGTCGCTGGCGACGGGGGTGGCGCCGGTGCTGATCACCAGCGCGCTGGCCCAGGGCGTACGGGCGATCGGGAAGCTGTCGTCGGCGCGCGGTGGCAGACCGGCCGATCTGGCGCGGGAGCTGGGCATGCCGCCGTGGAAGATCGACCGGGTGCGGCAGCAGATGCGGGGCTGGACCCCCGACGGCGTGTCCGTCGCCCTGCGGGCGGTGGCCGAGGCGGACGCCGGCGTCAAGGGCGGCGGGGAGGACCCGGGGTACGCCCTGGAGAAGGCGGTCGTCACCATCGCACGCGCGGCCAGGTCGAAGGGCAGGGCGTAGGCGTCCTGCCCCGTGACAAAGCCGAGGACCCCGCTCCACCGCCCGGGGAAGGGCGGGCGGAGCGGGGTCCTCGGTGAGGATCGGAGCCCGTACCCGCGTGGCGAACGCAGGCCGCGTACAGGCTCGGGGTGCCGGTCGGGGGCGGAGAGAGAGGGCCCGCCCTGGGTCCTTCCAGCGGTCGGATCGAATCCGATCAGATCAGCGAGTGGTTCAGCCCTTGAGGGGCGCGACCTTGTGAGCCAGCGCCGACTTCTTGTTGGCGGCCTGGTTCTTGTGGATGACGCCCTTGGAGACGGCCTTGTCGAGCTGACGCGCGGCGGCGCGCTGGTACTCGGTGGCCTTCTCGGCGTCGCCCGCGGCGACGGCCTCACGAGCCTTGCGGATCGCGGTCTTCAGAGAGGACTTGACGGCCTTGTTGCGCAGCCGGGCCTTCTCGTTGGTCTTGTTCCGCTTGATCTGGGACTTGATGTTCGCCACGAATGAGCCTCTACAGGTTCTGGTCCGGGGCCGCGCGGGTCCCGGACCGGTGAATTTCTTGAGACGTGCCCCGCACCGAGAGGGCAAGAGACACAACCCCCCACGTTACCAGCGGCCCGACGGACGGCCCAAACCCGGCCCCGGCCGGGCGCCGGCACAGGCCCGGTCCGGCCCCGGTCCGGACCTCCGGTCCCCGCCCGGGGTGCCACACTCCCCGCCCGTGGGACCATGGAAGCTACGTATAGATCCGATCCGACCCGAGACCGCAGACACTGCGGACGCCTCAAGAATCAGGACCCTGCGTGCCCGCGACCCCCATCCACGTGCCCGAGCCGAGCCGTACCGACCCGGCTCTGATCCGCAACTTCTGCATCATCGCGCACATCGACCACGGCAAGTCCACGCTCGCCGACCGGATGCTCCAGCTGACCGGCGTGGTCGAGCAGCGGCAGATGCGTGCCCAGTACCTCGACCGCATGGACATCGAGCGCGAACGCGGCATCACGATCAAGTCCCAGGCGGTGCGGTTGCCGTGGGCGCCCACTCACGACAAGGGCAGCACGCACATCCTCAACATGATCGACACGCCGGGGCACGTCGACTTCACCTACGAGGTGTCGCGGTCGCTCGCCGCCTGTGAGGGCACGGTCCTCCTGGTGGACGCCGCGCAGGGCATCGAGGCCCAGACCCTCGCCAACCTGTACCTGGCGATGGAGAACGACCTCACGATCATCCCGGTGCTCAACAAGATCGACCTGCCGGCCGCGCAGCCCGAGAAGTTCGCCGAGGAGCTCGCCAACCTGGTCGGCTGCGAGCCCGACGACGTGCTGAAGGTGTCCGCCAAGACCGGGCTCGGCGTCGAGGCGCTGCTGGACAGGGTGGTCGCCGAGATCCCCGCCCCGGTCGGCGTCAAGGACGCCCCGGCCCGCGCGATGATCTTCGACTCGGTCTACGACTCGTACCGCGGCGTCGTGACGTACGTCAGGGTCATCGACGGCCAGCTCAACAAGCGCGAGCGCATCCGGATGATGTCCACGGGCGCGACGCACGAGCTGCTGGAGATCGGTACGAACTCGCCGGAGATGCTGTCCTCCGACGGTCTCGGCGTCGGCGAGGTGGGCTACCTCATCACCGGCGTGAAGGACGTCCGCCAGTCCAAGGTCGGTGACACCATCACCAGCCAGCACAAGGGGGCCGAGGAGGCGCTGGGCGGCTACAAGGAGCCCAAGCCCATGGTCTTCTCCGGCCTGTACCCGATGGACGGCTCCGACTACCCCCTGCTGCGCGACGCCCTGGACAAGCTCCAGCTCAACGACGCGGCCCTGGTCTACGAGCCGGAGACGTCCGCGGCCCTCGGGTTCGGCTTCCGCGTGGGCTTCCTGGGCCTGCTGCACCTCGACGTGATCCGTGAGCGCCTCGAGCGCGAGTTCGGGCTCGACCTGATCGCCACCGCGCCCAACGTGGTGTACCGCGTGGTCATGGAGGACGGTGCCGAGCACGTCGTCACCAACCCGAGCGAGTTCCCCGAGGGGAAGATCGACAAGGTCTTCGAGCCGGTGGTGCGGGCCACGATCCTCGCGCCCACCGAGTTCATCGGCGCGATCATGGAGCTGTGCCAGACCCGGCGCGGCACCCTGCTCGGCATGGACTACCTCTCCGAGGACCGGGTCGAGATCCGCTACACCCTGCCGCTCGCGGAGATCGTCTTCGACTTCTTCGACCAGCTGAAGTCCAAGACCCGCGGCTACGCCTCGCTGGACTACGAGCCCACGGGCGAGCAGTCCTCCAGCCTGGTCAAGGTCGACATCCTGCTGCACGGCGACAAGGTGGACGCCTTCTCGGTGATCACCCACAAGGACCAGGCGTACGCGTACGGCGTGCGGCTCGTCGCCAAGCTGCGGGAGCTGATCCCGCGGCAGGGCTTCGAGGTGCCCGTCCAGGCCGCCATCGGTTCCCGGGTGATCGCCCGCGAGACCGTCCGCGCCATCCGCAAGGACGTCCTCGCCAAGTGCTACGGCGGTGACATCTCGCGCAAGCGCAAGCTGCTGGAGAAGCAGAAGGAGGGCAAGAAGCGGATGAAGATGGTGGGCGCCGTGGAGGTCCCGCAGGAGGCCTTCATCGCCGTCCTCTCCAGCGACGAGAGCGCGGGATCGGGCAAGGGCAAGAAGTAACCGGGGGTTACCGGCGGTGGGCGGGGGAGCACCCGCCGGTGCCCCGGGCGAAGCGGGGCCCGTCGTGCGCACGCGCGGCGGGCCCCGGCGCATTCGCGGCAGGTCCGTCGGCGGTTCCGCGGCCGATCCGTCGGAGGTCCTGCGGCCGGTCCGTCGTCAGTCCCGTTGTGGCCCGTCAGGGGATCCTCTGTGCAAAGTGACAGGCCGTTGCCCCTTACGCAGCCGCCGGTGGGCCTTTACTCTGGCTCGACGGTTACTCGCGAGTTAAACAAGGGTACGTGAACGTAACCGGCCGATCACCACCCGCATGTCAGTCGTACACCAGCCGCATCTGAGCCAGCCGCGCCGTCGCGGGCCCCGGAGGATGTCTTGAGCGACACACAGACTTTGATCGAGAACCGGCCGCCGAGCGTGGCGACCCTCTTCCTGGAGCGTGTCGCCGCCACACCGGACACCGAGGCGTACCGCTATCCCGTCCCGTCCGCCACCGGCGAGGGTCCCGACGGCTGGAAGTCGCTCACCTGGGCCGAGGCCGCCGAGCGGGTCGACGCCATCGCGGCCGGCCTGATCGAGCTGGGCGTGAACCCGGAGGAGCGGGTGGCGCTCGCGTCCGCCACCCGGGTCGAATGGGTCCTCGCCGACCTCGGCATCATGTGCGCGGGCGCCGCCACCACCACGGTCTACCCGCAGACGAACCTCGAGGAGTCCGCCTACATCCTGTCGGACTCCGACAGCCGGGTGCTGATCGCGGAGAACGCCGCGCAGGTCGCCAAGGCGGTGGCGAAGCGCGCCGAGCTGCCCCACATCGGCCATGTCGTGGTCATCGACGCGGACGGCGTCGAGACGGACGACTGGGTGATCAGCCTCGCCGAGCTGGAGCGCCGCGGTGCGGCCCGGCTGGAGAAGGACGCCGGGCTGGTCAAGGAGCGGGTCGCCGCGATCACCAAGGACCAGCTGGCCACCCTCATCTACACCTCGGGGACCACCGGCCGCCCCAAGGGCGTACGCCTGCCGCACGACAACTGGTCGTACATGGCGAAGGCGATCGCCGCGACCGGGCTGGTCAGGCCGGACGACGTGCAGTACCTGTGGCTGCCGCTCGCGCACGTCTTCGGCAAGGTGCTCACCTCGGGCCAGATCGAGGTCGGCCACGTCACCGCCGTCGACGGCCGTGTCGACAAGATCATCGAGAACCTGCCGGTGGTGCAGCCGACCTACATGGCGGCCGTGCCCCGCATCTTCGAGAAGGTCTACAACGGGGTGGCGGCCAAGGCGCGGGCCGGCGGCGGCGCCAAGTACAAGATCTTCCAGTGGGCCGCCGGTGTCGCCCGCGAGTACGCCAAGGTCACCCAGGACAACTTCCGCCGCACCGGCATCGCCAGTGCCCCCTTCGGCCTCACCGCGAAGCACACCGTCGCCGACAAGCTGGTCTACGCCAAGATCCGTGAGGCGTTCGGCGGCAGCCTGCGCGCCTGCGTCTCCGGATCGGCGGCCCTCGCACCCGAGATCGGTTACTTCTTCGCCGGCGCCGGCATCCACATCCTGGAGGGGTACGGCCTCACCGAGTCCTCCGCGGCCTCCTTCGTCAACCCCGGCGAGGCCTACCGCACCGGCACCGTCGGCAAGCCGCTGCCCGGCACCGAGGTGCGCATCGCCGACGACGGCGAGATCCTGCTGCGCGGCCCCGGCATCATGGAGGGCTACCAAGGGCTGCCCGAGAAGACCGCCGAGGTCCTGGAGTCCGACGGCTGGTTCCACACCGGCGACATCGGCGAGCTGTCGCCCGACGGCTACCTGCGCATCACCGACCGCAAGAAGGACCTCATCAAGACCTCCGGCGGCAAGTACATCGCGCCCGCCGAGGTCGAGGGACAGTTCAAGGCGGTGTGCCCGTACGTCTCCAACATCCTGGTGCACGGCGCCGACCGGAACTACTGCACCGCCCTCATCGCCCTCGACGAGGCGTCCCTCACGGCCTGGGCGGCCGAGAACGGCATGAAGGGCAAGCCGTACGCGGAGATCGTCGCCGCGCCCGCGACGGTCGAGATGGTCGACGGTTACGTCAAGCAGCTCAACGAGGGCCTCCAGCGCTGGCAGACCATCAAGAAGTTCCGCCTCCTGCCGCGCGACCTCGACATCGAGCACGGCGAGATCACCCCGAGCCTGAAGCTGAAGCGCCCGGTGGTGGAGCGCGAGTACAAGCACCTCATCGACGAGATGTACGCGGGCGCCCGGGAGGCGTGAGCCGCACGGGACGCTCCCGCAGGGCATGAACACCGGGGCGGGTTCCCGGACCGATTCGG
>NZ_JBHSPC010000012.1:0-47677 GCF_042656345.1 Streptomyces incanus | reverse complement strand
TCCGGTCCGGAACTCGCGCTCCCGGAACCGCGAAGCCGGAAGCGAAGGTCCTACGGAAAAGCGTGAGCAGCCAGCAGCCAGCAGCCAGCAGCCAGCAGCCACATGACACTTGAGCGCTCGAACGAGCGGCGTGTGGGCAGGGACGGCCGAAGTGCTCACGCTTTCCCGGACACGCCTTGGAGGGCTCAGCGGTCCGTTGCGAAGTTCACGAACGCGGCCCAGCCGACCGTATGGACGGAGAGGTGTGGTCGATCCACGTCCTTGGAGTCGCGGACGTGGACGGTTCCCGGGGCGACGGCTATTTCGACACACTCGCCGCCTTCGTTGCCGCTGTAGCTGCTCTTGTGCCAGACAAGCCGTCGACGGCTCTCAGTGCTCATCTTCCGTCCGCATCCTCTCGATCAGGGTCAGAGACTCTCGCGGAGTGAGCGCCTGGGCCCTGATGCTGCCGTAGCGTGCGGCCAGGATACGGACCTCGTCCAGGTCTGTGGCCAGCCGTGCGGAGGTCTGCACTTCCGTATACGCCACCTGTGGCTTTCCCCTCGGCATCAGCAGGGTGAACGAGCCTCCCATGCCCGAGTGTTCGGTCCGGTGCGTGGGCATGACCTGCAACTCGACGGTACGCAGCCGTCCGAGTTCGAGCAGTCGGCCCAACTGCTCCTTGTGGACCTCGCGCCCTCCCAGCGGTCGACGAAGTACCACCTCTTCGATCACCACGGTCAGTATGGGAAGGGGACGTCGGGTCAGGATTTCCTGGCGGTCCATGCGTGAGGCCACGCGTTGTTCGATCATCTCTTCGTCGAGCAGGGGTTTGCGCATCTCGTACAGGGCGCGGGTGCGTCCCTCGGTCTGGAACAGTCCGGGGATGTCGTGGTTGTTGTAGAAGTTGATCTCGACCGCATCCGCCTCCAGTCGCGCATAGTCCCGGAACCATGCCGGGTGGCGGACCCGTGCGCGGGCCTTCGCCCGCGCCACGTCCTCCTTCGTCGCCTTCAGCAGCCCTCCGGCGTCGAGCAGGTCGTCCGCCGCGTCGAGGAATTCCGGCTGTGGTGTTCTGCGGCCCCGTTCCAGGGACGAGACGAGGTCCTCGCCGTACCCCAGCCGGTCACCCAGTTCCTTCTGGGTCATGCCGGCCCGTTCCCGAAGCAGCTTGACCTGTCTGCCCACAGCCCGGTTCAGGTCGACGAGACCGTCCGTGTCCTCCGAGGGCTCGGGGCAGCCTTCGGTATCGCTCTGACGGGGTCCTGATGCCATCACACATCCCCCAACCCGCCTGCCTGCCGCCCAGTTACTCCCGTCAGCACGGACACACAACCGTCAACGGCGGTACAGGCGCGTGCCGTACCAACGGTTCCTCTGGTCAGCGTACGGCCATCCGGGCACGCTCTGTCACATGAAGTACGAAATCCGTGACCATCCCCGGGTGTCCCCCCGCGCCCCATCTCCCGAGCCCTTCAGGCAACGGTTCAGCTCGACACGACGTGGAGCACGTCTCGCGCGCCTGCTCGCGGCCCAGCAGTTGGCGGCCTGGGGGTGGGCCAAGGACAGCGAGTGCCTGGAGGCCGCCGAACTGGTGGTGGGTGAACTTGCTGCGAACGCGGCCACGCACGGTCACCTGCCCGGACGGGACTTCCTGCTCACGATGACCCTCATCGGTTGTCCGGATGGGCGTTCCGGCATCCTCCGGATCGAGGTCGCCGACTGCCGGGGAGAGGGGCTGCCCGCCCCGGTCGCGGAGCCCCGCTCGCTCGGCGAGCAGGGGCGCGGACTGCTTCTCGTGAGTGCGCTCGCCTCCGGTTGGGGCGTTGCCCCCCGGCTTCCCTCGGGCAAGACCGTCTGGGCCGAACTCCCCGGCCCTCCGCTGCAGCAGGTGCACCCCTGATCGTCCACCTGCCTGTCCCGGGAAATGAGGGGCCCTTGGTCCGGAAAGTCGTCTCGGACCGGTGCTTGTCCTCACAGGCCGGCTCATCGGTGCAGGTGAGCCAGGCTTCCGTCCTGCGTGGGGTAGGGGTGCTCGTGGGGCAGGAGCCGCCGTGCGGCATCCAGGTCTCCGTCCCGTACATGCTCGTGGATCGTGTGGGCGAGTGGCGTGACGTCGGTGATGCGGACGGTCCACTCGTCGGCGTAGAGACGTGCGGCTTCGCCGGCGAGGCCGAGCTGGAGAGACCGGTGGGGAAGTGGCTGAAGGTGCAGGTCGCGTTCGGGGTCCCATTGCACCCGGGCCAGGGCCCGCTTCAGTTGTCGCTTCCAGGTGGCGCGGTCGGCATGGAGCCCGTGCTCGTAGTGGGACAGGCAGGCGTGTTCCAGTGCCCACTCGAAGCCTTCACGGGTGATCTCGACGGCGAGGACGGTTTCCTGGCCTTCCTTGGTGCCCCATCCGCAGCGGTACATCATCCACAGGAACGACGGCTTGATCCACGTCATCCGGCCCCGCTGCCACACCGGGGGGAAACGGCCCTCCCCGGCCGCCGGCAGGCCGATCTCCGGCGGGTACGCCTGGTAGACGGTGATCGTGGAGTCCGTGTGCAGGGCGCGGATCCGGTAGTTGGGTTCTGCCACGGGAACAGGGTGGGCACGCTGTCTCGCGCGCGCCATCGAATTACCGGGGCGTGGCCCCGCCCCTTCCCGCTGAGGCCCGGTACGGAGTCGACCGGTGGCCGGCGCGGCTGGTGCCGTCGGCGGATACGTGGTCGAGCCGGCCGTGGCGGACGGGCTGGATCTCGTCGCTGACGCCTCCGCACGTGACCTCGACCCGGTGCGCGGATTCGGAGCCGACCACGTGGTCGAGCGTGACTCCGAGACGGCCGCTCGGACAAGGGAGTTGATTCCCGGACGATACCGACACACTGGGCGCCCTTCGCCGTCGGGCCGAGAACGGAGTGCTGCCCTTGCGCGTCGCCGAAGTCCTGCCGGACGTCGAGGCGCGGACACGTGAGGCGCGTGGTGCGCATGTCCGCGCCGCGCCCGGCCGGGCGGGAACCCGCCCCTTCTGCCGGTGGTGCGGTGCAGGATGTGGTCATGGAATCCGTAACCACTGTTCGGATGCTCTGGGACCGCATGCAGGACCGGGACTGGGCGGGCGTCGGCGCCCTACTGGCGGCCGATGTCGTCGTGGAGTGGCCGGTCAGCGGGGAACGCATCCTCGGCCGGGACAACTATGTGCGTGTCAATGCGGAGTACCCGGAGGGATGGTCGATCGACGTCCTGCGCATTGTGTCGGCCGGGGACGAAGTGGTCTCCGAGGTCGAGGTCCCGCACGCCACGATGGGCGTTCACCGGGTGGTGTCCTTCTGGACCGTTCGCGACGGCCTGATCATCGGTGGCCGTGAATACTGGACGGAGCTCGGCGCGGATCCTTCGCCCGCCTGGCGGGCTCCCTACGTCCAGCGCATCTGAGCGCTCCGACATGATTGCTCGAAAGTGATCGGTTTTCGGCCAGTCTTGACCGGGCGTGGGGCACTGTTCCCGCTCTCGGCGGTCCACTTCGGTAACTCGTTGCTTATGGGTGGGGTCGGTCTGTCACCCTGGCGGCATTGATCGAGGTGTATTCGTACGAACAGGCCGGGAGCTGCCCATGAGGGCCATTCCGACGCAGAGGGAGACCTTGCGTGCCGCCTCCGAGGCGTCCGCGCGGGCGTGCGCGCGGACGGATGCGACCCTGTCCGGCGGCCCCCTCGCCCCGGGGTCCGCGCGGGCCCTGGTGCGGGCGGCGCTCGCCGAGTGGACGGAACGCGCGCTGCCCGGTGCGGAGCACCTCACCACCCGCGCCGGCGACGACGCCATGCTCGTCGCCAGCGAACTGGTCACCAACGCCGTCGTGCACGCGGGGACCGAGGTACGGCTGAGCTGCTGGCTCGAGGCGGAGACCGGTGCGCTCGTCATCGAGGTCGCCGACCGCCACCCCTCCCGCTCCCCGCGCGGCAGTGAGCCGGACGCACCGCCCGGTGAGGGCCCCGAGGGCCCCGAGTACGGGCGCGGGCTGCGGCTCGTGGCCGCGCTCTCCGAGGCCTGGGGGATCACGTACCGGCCCGGCGCGCACACGAAGTCGGTCTGGGCCCGCATCCCCGCCCGGGGCCTCGCGGCGGACGGCACGGACGGCGTGGGCGACTCGGACGGCATCCACGACCCGGCCGGTATGGACGACTGGATCGAGGCGTACGCGTACGAGGGGGAGCCGGAGCCGCCGCGCGGGGCCGGGGCGCCCGGTGAGCGGGTCGGGGCCGACGGGGAGGCGTGGCGTGCGTCCCGGCCGTATCGGCGGGACGGGGCCTGGCTGGGGCGTGGGGCGCTGTCGTTCCTGGCCGAGGCGTCCGATCTGCTCGCCGGACAGCTCGACGAGGATCTCGTCGCCGCGCTCACCGGGCAGCTGATCGTGCCGCGGCTGGCCGACTGGTGCGCGGTGTGGCTGGAGGACGAGACCACCGGCCATGGCGACTGGAGCGACGGGGCACGGGCCGGCGGGCCCCGCCTCGCCCGGGTCTGGCACGCCGACGAGAGCCGCGTCGAGGAACTGAACAGGGCGCTCGAGCAGAATCCGCCGCCTCTCTCCGACCCGTTGTGCCCCGGCCCGCTCGTCTACCCCTGGCCGGAGAAGGCCCTCGACCTGCCGCAGGCCGGCCTCGGCCACTTGCCGGAGGGCTTCGACCCGCCGCAGGCCCCTTTCGGCATGCCGGAGCTGTCGGCCGACGCCCCGCCGTACGACTACAGCGTCCCGGGCCCCACCGTCCCCGGCCCCGCCACTGCCCCCGGCTCCGTCCCGGCCCTCGTGGCCGCCCCCGGCACCGCCCTCGCCTACCGTCTCGTCGCCGGCGGGCGGCCGCTGGGGACGCTGGTGATCGGGCGGGCCGGGATCGGGCGGTTCCCGGACGAGGTCACCGGGCTGGTGGAGGACCTCGGCCGGCGCGTGGCGCTCGCCATCGGCGCCGCCCGGCAGTACGCCCGGCAGGCCACCATCTCCGCCGTGCTCCAGCGCGGTCTGCTGCCCAGCGCCGTCGCCGAGATCCCCGGCGTGCACTCCGCCTTCATCCACGAGCCCCTCGACAAGGGCGGACCGAGCGGCGACTTCTACGACCTGTTCCAGGCCGGGAAGGGCCGCTGGTGCTTCGCCATCGGCGACGTCCAGGGCAAGGGCCCCGAGGCGGCCGTCGTCATCGGGCTGGCCCGCCCCTGGCTGCGGCTGCTCGCCCGCGAGGGCTACCGCGTCGCCGACGTCCTCGACCGCCTCAACCAGCTGCTCCTGGACGACGCCACGGAAGCCGCCGACGCCGCCGCCCGCGCCCTCGTCGCCGCCGGCGCCCGTCCGACCGCCCCCGGGGACGGCCCCCAGACCCGTTTCCTGTCCCTCCTCTACGGCGAACTCACCCTCGTCGAAGACGACGGCGACGGCGACGGCGGCCGTGTCCGTGCCCGCGTCACCCTCGCCTCCGCCGGGCACCCCCTGCCCCTGCTGCTCGCGCCCGACGGGACGGTCCGTACCGTCGCCCAGCCGCAGACCCTGCTCGGGGTCGTCGAGGACGCCACCTACACCAGCGAGACCTTCGAGCTGCGCTCCGGCGACACCCTGCTCTGTGTCACCGACGGCGTCACCGAGCGGCGCTCCGGCTCCCGCCAGTTCGACGACGGGGACGGGCTCGCCACGGCGCTGGCCGGCTGCGCGGGGCTGGACGCCGAGCTGACAGCAAAACGGATCAACCGGCTCGTCCACGAGTTCGGGGCACGGCCGCCGGCCGACGATCTCGCGCTGCTCGTGCTCCAGGCGGGCTGACACCCGCGACGCGCGAGAGGACCAGGACGAGTGCGGGACAATGGAGCACATGCCTTCCGCACTCCCCGACGGCGAGCCCGTCCCCGCCGACGGCGCGCTCCCCGCGTTCGCGCTCGCCGGGGCCGCCGACCGCCCCCTCGGGTTCTATCTGCACGTGCCGTACTGCGCGACCCGCTGCGGCTACTGCGACTTCAACACCTACACCGCCACCGAGCTGCGCGGCAGCGGTGGAGTACTGGCGTCCCGCGACAACTACGCCGACACGCTGACCGACGAGGTCCGCCTGGCCCGCAAGGTGCTCGGCGACGACCCGCGCGAGGTCCGCACGGTCTTCGTCGGCGGCGGCACACCCACCCTGCTGGCCGCCGACGACCTCGTACGGATGCTGGCCGCGATCCGTGACGAGTTCGGGCTGGCGGCGGACGCCGAGGTCACCACGGAGGCGAACCCGGAGTCGGTCGACCCTGCCTATCTGGCCACCCTGCGCGAGGGCGGCTTCAACCGGATCTCCTTCGGCATGCAGAGTGCCCGGCAGCACGTACTGAAGATCCTGGACCGCACGCACACCCCCGGCCGCCCGGAAGCGTGTGTCGCCGAGGCGCGCGCGGCGGGCTTCGAGCACGTCAACCTCGACCTGATCTACGGCACCCCCGGCGAGTCCGACGACGACTGGCGGGCCTCGCTGGACGCGGCCCTCGGCGCCGGCCCCGACCACGTCTCGGCCTACGCCCTGATCGTCGAGGAGGGCACCCAGCTCGCCCGCCGCATCCGGCGCGGCGAGGTCCCGATGACCGACGACGACGTCCACGCCGACCGGTACCTGATCGCCGAGGAGATCCTGTCGGCGGCCGGATTCGACTGGTACGAGGTGTCCAACTGGGCCACCTCGGACGCGGGCCGCTGCCTGCACAACGAGCTGTACTGGCGCGGCGCCGACTGGTGGGGCGCCGGACCCGGGGCCCACTCGCACGTGGGCGGGGTGCGCTGGTGGAACGTGAAGCACCCCGGCGCGTACGCGGCGGCCCTGGCCGAGGGCCGTTCACCGGGTGCCGGGCGCGAGATCCTCTCCGGGGAGGACCGCCGGGTGGAGCGCATCCTGCTGGAACTGCGCCTCAAGGAGGGCGTCCCGCTGTCCCTCCTCCGCGCGGAGGGCCTTCGGGCCGCCGACAGGGCCCTCACCGACGGCCTGCTCCAGCAGGGCCCGTACGAGGAGGGGCGTGCGGTGCTGACGCTCCGGGGGCGGTTGCTGGCGGACGCCGTGGTCAGGGATGTGGTGGATTGATCACTCGGCGGAGTGAATCACCACGGAACGCGGGTTCGGTCCCTAACCTGGTTCGTAGGCTGCCGCTAAAAGGACGCGGCGGATGTGGAGGGCCACGGAGATGACCGCTGTGGACGAGCGTGGGATGACCAGGTTCTTCGAGGAGTTCGAGCCTCCCGAGGGGGTCAGGGTCGAGCTTCTCCGGGGGGAAATCGTGATGATGGCCGGTCCCGATCTCGTGCACAACATGATCGTGGAAGATGTCCTGGACCAGATTCCGCGCAAGCAGTGGGCTCGCCTTCAGACCCAGGACGTCGACATTGTCGACGAGGCCAGCGAGCCCGTGCCGGATCTGGTGGTCCTCAAGCGTGACGCCACGCCCGAGGCAGGACGTCTGCTGCCGTCCGAGCTGATCACCCTGGTGGTCGAGGTCGTCTCCAAGACCAGTGTGGTGCGGGATTACCTCGTCAAGCGGTCGATCTACGCCGCCGGCAAGGTTCCCGCGTACCTCATCATCGACCCGATCATGGAGCACTGCGTCCTGCTCACGATGCCCGTCGGAGAGGGGGACGCAGCCGACTACAAGGCACAGATGAAGCTGGACTTCGGTGATCGACTGCCGCTCGACATGCTGGGCATCGGCCTGGACACCAGTGAATTCGGCGCCTTCCCGGGCGTCAGGCCCCACCGCTTTCCGTGACGAAGTCGATCAATTCCTCGACCCTTCCCAGGAGCGCCGGCTCCAGGTCCTTGTAGGACCGCACCCGGCCCAGGATCCGCTGCCAGGCCGCCCCCGTGTTCTCCGGCCACCCCAGGGCGCCGCACACCCCCGTCTTCCAGTCCTGGCCGCGCGGGACGCGCGGCCAGGACTCGATGCCCAGGGAGGACGGCTTCACCGCCTCCCAGATGTCGATGTAGGGGTGGCCGACGACCAGGGCGTGCTCACTGGTGACCGCCCCGGCGATCCGCCACTCCTTCGAACCCGGCACCAAGTGGTCCACCAGCACCCCCAACCGTGCGTCCGGGCCCGGACCGAACTCCTCGACGATCGCCGGAAGGTCGTCGACGCCCTCCAGGTACTCCACGACCACGCCCTCGATGCGCAGGTCGTCGCCCCACACCTTCTCGACCAGTTCGGCGTCGTGCCGCCCCTCGACGTAGATGCGCCCGGCACGCGCCACGCGCGCGCGTGCGCCCGGGACCGCCACCGAACCGGACGCCGTACGGGCCGGCCGGGACGGGCCGGCGGCCGGCCGCACCAGCGTCACCGCACGCCCCTCCCACAGGAAGCCGCGCGGTTCCAGCGGGAACACCCGGTGCTTGCCGAAGCGGTCCTCCAGGGTCACCGTGCCCGCCTCGCAGCGGATCACCGCGCCGCAGAATCCGCTGCCGGGCTCCTCCACGACCAGACCGGGCTCGGCCGGCACCTCGG
Source organism: Streptomyces incanus (assembly GCF_042656345.1). Taxonomy (NCBI): domain Bacteria; kingdom Bacillati; phylum Actinomycetota; class Actinomycetes; order Kitasatosporales; family Streptomycetaceae; genus Streptomyces; species Streptomyces incanus. The sequence continues at coordinate 39,220 of NZ_JBHSPC010000012.1, read as the reverse complement.
GGACGGGACGGGACTTCTTCCACCCGGGGGTCAGATCAGGAGAGTACGAGCGCATTCTGATGACGATAGGAGAAGCAGGCCCCCGTTCGGCCGAAGATTCAGCCCGACACGCCGAAGCGGGCCGCGAGGGCGTCGCGCTGGGCCCGTACGAACGCCGCGTCTACCACCGCGCCGTGGCCGGGGACGTACACCGCGTCCTCGCCGCCCAGGGCCAGCAGCCGGTCCAGGGCGCCCGGCCACTGCGACGGCACGGCGTCGGGGCCCGCCTGCGGCTCGCCGGACTCCTCCACCAGGTCGCCGCAGAACACCACCCCCGGATCGCCGGGCACCAGTACCGCGAGATCGTGCGCCGTGTGCCCCGGGCCCACGTTCGCGAGAAGTGCCCGCCGTCCGCCGCCCAGGTCGAGCGTCCGCTCGCCGGCCACCGTGTGCCGGGGCGTGACCAGCGCGTCCACGGCCTCTTCCGCCGCCCGCGCGTCCAGACCGTGGCGCTCCGCGTCCGCGCGCAGCTCCTCGCGCCCCCGCGCCAGCACCGTGTCCAGGCCCACCGCACCGAACACCTCCGCGCCCGCGAACACCGCCGCCCCCAGCACATGGTCGAAGTGGGGGTGGGTGAGCGCGAGATGCGTCACACGCCGCCCGGTGAGCGCCTGCGCCTCGGCCCGCAACCGCGCGCCCTCGCGCAGGGACGAACCGGAGTCCACGAGCAGCACCGCGTCCGCGCCGACCACGAGCCCCACCGTGCAGTCCCACACCGGAAGCCGGCACCGCCCCACTCCCGGCGCCGGCCGTTCCCATCCCGACTCTTCCCAAGCCACCGTCATACCGCGACGCTAACCGCCTACGGCTTTCGCGGCGCGACGGTGCGGCACCGGCCTTGCCCGGGGAGTACCCCCCGGCCGTACACTGGGCGGGGAGACTGGCACTCGCGTGCGAAGAGTGCCAGGGAAGATACCGGGCGGACGGCTTCTGGAGGTGCGCGTGATGCTCAGTGAACGCAGGCTCCAGGTGCTGCGCGCCATCGTCCAGGACTACGTCGGCACCGAGGAACCCGTCGGTTCCAAGGCCCTCACCGAGCGGCACAACCTGGGCGTCTCCCCGGCCACCGTGCGCAACGACATGGCGGCCCTGGAGGACGAGGGCTTCATCGCCCAGCCGCACACCAGCGCCGGGCGCATCCCCACGGACAAGGGCTACCGGCTCTTCGTGGACAAGCTCGCCGGCGTCAAGCCGATGACCGCGCCCGAGCGGCGCGCCATCCAGAACTTCCTCGAGGGCGCCGTCGACCTGGACGACGTCGTGGCCCGCACGGTGCGGCTGCTCGCGCAGCTGACCCGGCAGGTCGCCGTCGTGCAGTACCCGTCGCTGACCCGTTCGACCGTGCGGCACGTGGAGCTGCTCCCGATGGCGCCCGCGCGCGCCATGCTGGTGCTGATCACGGACACCGGGCGGGTCGAGCAGCGCATGATCGACTGTCCGGCGCCGGTCGGGGAGGCGACCCTGGCGGATCTGCGGGCGCGGCTCAACAGCCGTGTCGCGGGCCGCCGTTTCACCGACGTACCATCCCTCGTCGAGGACCTCCCCGAGGGCTTCGACCCCGAGGAACGCGGTACGGTCTCGACCGTGCTCTCCACTCTCCTGGAGACACTGGTCGAGGAGAACGAGGAGCGGTTGATGATCGGCGGCACCGCCAATCTGACCCGCTTCGGACATGACTTTCCCCTGGTGATCCGGCCTGTCCTGGAGGCGCTCGAGGAGCAGGTCGTGCTTCTCAAGCTGCTCGGCGAGGCGAAGGATCCGGGCGTGACCGTGCGTATCGGTCATGAGAACGCCCATGAGGGACTCAACTCCACGTCCGTGGTGTCGGTGGGCTACGGTTCGGGCGGCGAGGCTGTTGCCAAGCTCGGCGTGGTCGGACCGACACGCATGGATTACCCGGGAACGATGGGAGCGGTACGCGCAGTGGCACGGTACGTCGGACAGATCCTGGCGGAGTCGTAAGTGGCCACCGACTATTACGCCGTACTCGGCGTACGCCGGGACGCGTCGCAGGAAGAGATCAAGAAGGCCTTCCGGCGACTCGCCCGCGAGCTGCATCCGGACGTCAACCCGGATCCGAAGACGCAGGAGCGGTTCAAGGAGATCAACGCCGCCTACGAGGTGCTGTCGGACCCGCAGAAGAAGCAGGTCTACGACCTCGGCGGTGACCCGCTCCAGCAGGCCGGCGGCGGTGGCGCGGGCGGCTTCGGAGCGGGCGGCTTCGGAAACTTCTCCGACATCATGGACGCGTTCTTCGGCACGGCGTCGCAGCGCGGACCGCGCTCGCGCACCCGCCGCGGCCAGGACGCGATGATCCGCCTCGAAATCGAGCTGGACGAGGCCGCGTTCGGGACGACCAAGGACATCCAGGTCGACACGGCGGTCGTCTGCACCACCTGCAGCGGTGAGGGCGCCGCGCCCGGCACCACCGCGCAGACCTGTGACATGTGCCGCGGCCGGGGCGAGGTCTCGCAGGTCACGCGGTCCTTCCTGGGCCAGGTCATGACCTCGCGCCCCTGCCCGCAGTGCCAGGGCTTCGGCACCGTCGTCCCGACCCCGTGCCCGGAGTGCGCGGGCGACGGACGGATCCGCTCCCGCCGCACCCTGACGGTGAAGATCCCGGCCGGTGTGGACAACGGCACGCGGATCCAGCTGGCCGGCGAGGGCGAGGTCGGCCCCGGAGGCGGTCCCGCCGGCGACCTGTACGTCGAGATCCACGAGCTGCCGCACAGCACCTTCCAGCGGCGCGGCGACGACCTGCACTGCACGGTCACCATCCCGATGACGGCGGCAGCCCTCGGCACCAAAGTGCCGCTGGAGACGCTGGACGGCATGGAGGAGGTCGACATCCGGCCCGGCACCCAGTCCGGCCAGTCGATCCCGCTGCACGACCGGGGCGTCACGCATCTGCGCGGCGGCGGCCGGGGCGACCTCATCGTGCACGTCGAGGTGCAGACCCCGGGCAAGCTCGACGTCGAACAGGAACGCCTGCTGCGCGAACTCGCCAAGCTCCGCGGCGAGGAGCGCCCGCTGGGCCAGTTCCAGCCGGGCCAGCAGGGCCTGTTCTCCCGGCTGAAGGACGCCTTCAACGGGCGCTGAGGCGCTGCCGCGCGCTGGCGGGCGTCTACGGGCCTGTGGGCCTGCGGCTCCCTGATGGTGCTGACGGGTGCTTTCCGCGAGGGCCGGACAAGGCCCCCGCGGGACGCCCCGGGGGCGCTTCGTCGCAGTGGCCGCGCGGGGCCTCGGAAACGGTCTGCGCCAAGGGGCACGGTCGGCTCCGGAATCCGTCCGGAGCCCTTCCGAAGCCCTCTTCGGAACCGCTCCGGACCTGTCTCCGACGGGTTCCCGGTTCGTTTCGAACCCGTCTTCGAACCCGTCTTCGATCCGCCTTCGATCCGTTTCCGGTCCATCTTCGATCCGCGTCCGGTCTGCCTTCGATCCGATTCGGAGATGTCCGAAGGACGTGGCAACATGCCGTCATGTCCTTGGCGCTCACCGACCTCCTCCGGCACCCCGTGGTGCAGGCCCCGATGGCGGGCGGAGTCGCCGTGCCGCAGCTTGCCGCGGCCGTGTCCGAGGCGGGCGGACTCGGGTTCCTGGCCGCCGGGTACAAGACCGCGGACGGGATGTACCAGGAGATCAAGCAGTTGCGCGGACTGACCGGCCTCGCCTTCGGCGTCAACGTCTTCATGCCGCAGCCCGAGACCCCCGACCCCGCCGCCGTCGGCGTCTACGCCCACCAGCTGGCCGGTGAGGCCCCCTGGTACGCCACCGAGCTCGGCGACCCCGACTGCGGCCGCGACGACGGCTACGACGCCAAACTCGCCGTCCTGCTCGACAACCCGGTGCCGGTGGTGTCGTTCCACTTCGGCGTGCCCTCCCGCGACGTCCTGGACGCCCTGCGCCGCGCCGGCACGTTCACGCTGGCCACCGCCACCACCCCCGACGAGGCGCGGTCGGTGGAGGAGGCGGGCGCCGACGCGGTGATCGCGCAGGGTGTCGAGGCCGGCGGCCATCAGGGCACCCACCGGGACGACCCGGAGACGGACGGCTCCGGCATCGGACTGCTGTCGCTGATCAGCCAGGTGCGGGAGGCCGTGGGCATCCCGGTCGTCGCGGCCGGCGGCATCATGCACGGCAGCCAGATCGCCGCCGTCCTCGCGGCCGGCGCCTCGGCGGCCCAGCTCGGCACGGCGTTCCTCGCCGCCCACGAGTCCGGCGCGCACGTCCTGCACAAGCAGGCGCTGACCAACCCCCTGTACGCCCGCACCGAACTGACCCGCGCCTTCTCCGGACGCCCGGCCCGCGCCCTGGTCAACCGCTTCCTGCGCGAGCACGGCCCGTACGCGCCCGCCGCCTACCCGGACGTCCACCATCTGACCGCCCCGCTGCGCAAGGCCGCGGCCGCCGCCGGGGACCCGCAGGGCATGGCGCTGTGGGCGGGACAGGGCCACCGGATGGCCCGCGAGCTGCCCGCCGGGCAGCTGGTGGAGGTGCTGGCCGCCGAACTCGCCGCCACCCGGACCGCGTTGTCGGCAGGAGGTGCCCGATGACCGCCCCGGTCTTCGTCGTGGACGACTTCGGCACGGACGGCTTTGGCCACCACGTGCTCGACGGCCCCGAGGGGCGGCACGCCGTCTCGGTGAAGCGGCTGCGGGCCGGGGAGACCGTCGTCCTCACCGACGGCGCCGGCCGCCGGGCCGAGGGTGAGGTGACCGGCACCGAAGGCAAGGACCGGCTGATCGTGCGCCTCGGCGACGTCGTCGAGGAACCCGTGGAGTCGCCCCGGCTCACCGTCGTCCAGGCCCTGCCCAAGGGGGACCGGGGCGAGCTGGCCGTGGAGACGATGACCGAGGTCGGCGTCGACGCGGTCGTGCCGTGGTCGGCGTCGCGCTGCGTCACCCAGTGGCGGGGCGAGCGCGGGCTGAAGTCCCTCGGCAAATGGCGGGCGACGGCCCGCGAAGCCGGCAAGCAGTCCCGCCGGACGCGCTTCCCGGAGGTCGCGGACGCGGCCACGACCCCACAGGTTGCGTCACTTCTCGCCGAAGCCGACTTCGCCGCCGTCCTCCACGAGAGCGGCACCGAACCCCTCGCGACCGCCGAACTCCCCGTCTCCGGCACCATCGTGCTGGTCGTCGGCCCCGAAGGCGGCGTCTCGCCGCAGGAGCTGGAGCTCTTCGCGCAGGCCGGCGCCAAGCCCTACCGCCTGGGCCGCAGCGTCCTGCGCACCTCCACCGCCGGCACCGCGGCGACGGCCGTCCTCCTGGCCCGCACGGGCCGCTGGTCCTGACGGCCCAGGCCTCTGACGGGTTCCGGTCAGCCGTCCGCCGCGCGGCCGGCGGCGACCGCCGGGAACAGCTACCAGCCGTCGAGTTCCGCGGGCCCGGACCTGGGCCCGGACCTGGGCCCGGACCTGGGCCCGGACCTGGGCCCGGACCTGGGCCCGGACCCGGACCCGGTGAGCAGCCCGTGCCGGGCCGCCTCGTCGACGAAGGCCCGTACGACACGGGGCTCGTGCAGGTCCGGTGTCCCCTGACCGCCGCCGGCCACGCCCCCCGAGTGCGGGAAGCCACCGGGGACGAGACGTCCCTCGCCGCCCCGGAACACCGGGCGTGTCGTCCTCTCGTCCCTGCGCAGGGTGAGCACCTCCTGACAGGGCCCCCGGTGCTGTGCCGATGGCGCACCGACCACAGGTGAACGGCTGTTCCGCCCGCGGCGGAACCGTCCACGACGAGCCTTCCGGGGCGGCGTTCGCCGCGCGTCCGCCCACGGTGGTGCGCGGTGGCCGTATGCGCCCTACCGTCACGCCTGTGACGGTGGCAGGCTGCCGTCCATGGCGTCCAAGGGGGCACTGACGAGGAGTTGGCCAAGGTCCTGGTCAAGGGCAAGGCCGTGGCCAAGGGCTCGACGCGGGACACGGTGGCGGCGGCCGGTGCCGGCCGCGGTGTTCGCCGTGGTCGCCGTGGGTGGGATCGTGGCGTGCGAGCCCGGCTCGGTCGGCTCGGCCGCGGTGGCGCTCACGACCGACGAGACGGTCACCGAGGAGCTCAACCGCCAGAAGGACGGCGTGCGGTGGCTCAGCTGCACCGCCTCCTACGGGGAGGACGCGAGCGCGTCGCCGCGGTCCGCGAGCGCGAGCGAGGACACCGTGGCCACCGTGGACTGCCACGGGGAGACCGAGAACGGCAAGGAGATCACCGTCACCGGGAAGATCACCCACGCCGTCAACGGCGCCTGCGTGCGCGGGGACATCACCGCGAAGGTGGACGGCAAGCAGGTGTTCCGGGTCGACGGCCTGGGCGACTGCGACGCCACCAGCCCGCCCGCGGTGGGCGAGCCCACGAACCGCGGCCCGCGGCCCACCGTCACGGTGACGGTCACGACGACCGTGTGGTGCGATCAGTACCCCTCCTGCCGCCCTGTCGAGGGCAAGTGATCCAAACCTCTGTCCACGCCGACCGCGCTTGCATAGGGTGACCGGGTGACACAGCCTGCATCGGTCGCCCCCGCCGCCTATTTCCGGTTCCCGCATCTGCACGGCGAGTTGGTCGCCTTCACCGCCGAGGACGACGTGTGGCTCGCCCCGCTCGACGGCGGCCGCGCCTGGCGGGCCAGCGCCGACAACGTGCCGGTGACGATGCCCCGCATCTCGCCCGACGGCACCACCGTCGCCTGGACCTCCACCCGTGACGGCGCCCCCGAGGTGCACGTCGCGCCCGTCGAGGGCGGCCCCGGCAGACGCCTGACGCACTGGGGGAGCGGGAAGACCCAGGTGCGCGGCTGGACCCCGGACGGGAAGGTCCTGGCGCTCAGCGCCCACGGCCAGGCCAGCCTGCGCCGCACCTGGGCCCGCGCGATCCCGCTCGACGGAGGCCCCGCCACCACGCTGCCCTACGGCCCCGTGGGCGACGTCGCCCACGGGCCGCGCACCGTACTGCTGTCCGCGACGATGGGCCGCGAGGCCGCTACGTGGAAGCGCTACCGGGGCGGCACGGCGGGCAAGCTGTGGATCGAGCGGGAGTCCGGGGACGGCGACGGCGCGGACGCCCCGGAGACCGACGGCCCCGTCGAGTTCGTACGCCTGCACGCCGACCTCGACGGGAACATCGAGTACCCGGTCTGGGTGGGGACGAGGCTTGCCTTCCTCTCCGACCACGAGGGCACCGGCGCGCTGTACTCCTCCCTCGCCGACGGGTCCGACCTGCGCCGGCACACCCCCCTCGAGGGCTTCTACGCCCGGCACGCCGCCACCGACGGCACCCGCGTCGTCTACTCCAGCGCCGGCCGACTGTGGCTCCTCGACGACCTGGACGGGGCCGAGCCCCGCCCGCTCGACATCCGGCTCGGCGGCCAGCGCGTCGACCTCCAGCCGTTCCCGGTGAACGCCGCCCGCTGGTTCGGCTCCGCCGCCCCCGACCACACCGCGCGCGGCAGCGCCGTCTGCGTGCGCGGCACCGTCCACTGGGTCACCCACCGTTCGGGGCCCGCCCGGGCCCTCGCCGCCACCCCCGGCGTCCGCGCCCGGCGCCCGCGCACCTTCCGCGCGGACGGGGAGGAGTGGGTGGTGTGGGTGACGGACGCCGAGGGCGACGACGCCCTGGAGTTCGCCCCGGCCACCGGCCTCGCCCCCGGCGCGACCCCGCGCCGGCTCGCCGCCGGACAGCTCGGCCGGGTCCTGGGGCTCGCGATGTCACCGGACGGCAGCCGCGCCGCGGTCGCCTCGCACGACGGCCGCGTCCTGCTCGTCGAGCGCGAGACCGGCGAGGTCCGCGAGGTCGACCGCAGCGAGGACGGCGACGTGTCCGGGCTGACCTTCTCGCCCGACTCCGCCTGGCTCGCCTGGTCCCACCCCGGCCCCCGCCCGCTCAGCCAGCTGAGGATCGCCAGCACCACCGACCTCCAGGTCACCGAGGCGACCCCGCTGCGCTTCCAGGACTACGCGCCCGCCTTCACCCTCGACGGCAAGCACCTCGCGTTCCTGTCGGCCCGCTCCTTCGACCCGGTCTACGACGAGCACGTCTTCGACCTCGCCTTCGTCGAGGGCGCCCGGCCGCACCTGATCACCCTCGCCGCGACGACCCCGTCGCCGTTCGGCCCGCAGCGGCACGGCCGCCCCTTCGAGACGCCGGACCGGGACGAGACCCCCGACAGCGAGGGCACCCCCACCACCCGGATCGACCTGGAGGGGCTCGCCGACCGGATCGTGCCGTTCCCGGTCGAGGCCGCCCGTTACTCCAACCTGCGCGCCGCCAAGGACGGGGTGCTGTGGCTGCGCCACCCGGTACGCGGCGTCCTCGGCGCCACCAGGGCCACCCCCGAGGACCCCGACCCGAAGACCGAGCTGGAGCGGTACGACCTCGCCCAGCAGCGCCTCGAGCATCTGACCTCGGACGCCGACCACTTCGAGGTCAGCGGCGACGGCAAGCGGGTGCTGCTGTGGACCGACGGCCGGCTCAAGGTCGTCCCCAGCGACCGGCGCGCGTCGGGCGACGACGACAGCGACAGCAACATCACCGTCGACCTCGACCGGGTCCGCCAGTTCATCGACCCGGCCGCCGAGTGGCGGCAGATGTTCGACGAGGCCGGCCGCATCATGCGGGACAACTACTGGCGGCCGGACATGAACGGCGTCGACTGGGACGCCGTCCTCGACCGCTACCGGCCCGTCCTGGACCGGCTCGCCACCCATGACGACCTGGTCGACCTCCTCTGGGAGGTCCAGGGCGAACTCGGCACCTCGCACGCCTACGTCACCCCGCGCGGCGACTACGGCGGCGGCGCCCGGCAGGGCCTGCTCGGCGCGGACATCTCCCGCCACGAGGACGGCGGCTGGCGCGTCGACCGCATCCTGCCCGCGGAGACCTCCGACCCCCAGGGCCGCTCCCCGCTGGCCGCGCCCGGCGTCGCGATCCGCACCGGTGACGCGATCGTCGCCGTGGGCGGACAGCCCGTCGACCCGGTGGCCGGACCGGCCCCGCTGCTGGTCGGCACCGCGGGCAAACCCGTCGAGCTGACCGTCTCCCCGGCCGGCGGCGGCGAGGCGCGGCACGCGGTCGTCGTCCCCGTAGCCGACGAGGAGCCGCTGCGCTACCACGCCTGGGTCGCCGACCGGCGGGCCCATGTCCACGAGCTGTCCGGCGGCCGGCTCGGCTACATCCACGTCCCCGACATGCAGGCCCCCGGCTGGGCACAGATCCACCGGGACCTGCGGGTCGAGGTGGTCCGCGAGGGCCTGATCGTGGACGTCCGGGAGAACCGCGGCGGCCACACCTCCCAGCTCGTCGTGGAGAAGCTGGCCCGGCGGATCGTCGGCTGGGACCTGCCGCGCGGCATGCGCCCGGAGAGCTACCCGCAGGACGCGCCCCGCGGCCCGGTCGTCGCCGTCGCCAACGAGTTCTCCGGCTCCGACGGCGACATCGTCAACGCGGCGATCAAGGCGCTCGGCATCGGCCCGGTCGTCGGCACCCGCACCTGGGGCGGCGTGGTCGGCATCGACAGCCGCTACCGGCTGGTCGACCACACCCTCGTCACCCAGCCCAAGTACGCCTTCTGGCTGGAGGGCTACGGCTGGGGCGTGGAGAACCACGGCGTGGACCCGGACGTGGAGGTCGTCCAGCGCCCGCAGGACTACGCGGAGGGCCGGGACGTCCAGCTGGACGAGGCGGTACGGCTGGCGCTGGCCGCGCTCGAGGAGACACCGGCGAAGACGCCGCCGGCGGTGACCTGACCGACGTGACCGATCCGACGGGGACGACTGATGCAGCCGAAGCAACCGAGGAGACCGGGACAACCGAGGAAACCGGGACAGCCGAAGAAGCCGAAGCGGCCGAGGTAGCCGAAGCGTCCGACGCAATGGTGTGACGGATACGATGCCGGGTAGGTGATCAACCCGGCGCGAGGAGGCACACCCATGGCAGGGGAACCACAGGACGACTGCTTGTTCTGCAAAATCGTCGCAGGGCAGATCCCGGCGACGATCGTCCGTGAGACGGACACCACCGTCGCGTTCCGCGACATAAACCCGCAGGCGCCCACGCACGTCCTGGTGATCCCGAAGGCGCACTACAAGGACGCGGCGGCCCTCGCCGCGGGCGCCCCCGAGGTCGCGGCGGACCTCCTGCGTGAGGCCCAGGCCGTCGCGGACCAGGAGCAACTGGAGAGCCACCGCATCGTCTTCAACACCGGCGGCGGCGCCGGCCAGACCGTCTGGCACGCGCACGCCCACGTCCTGGGCGGCCGCGGTCTCCACTGGCCGCCCGGATAGGCAGCTTCCTTTGTCCGTACGCGAACTGGTGGTGCTCGGCACCGCCAGCCAGGTCCCCACCCGCCACCGCAATCACAACGGCTATCTGCTGCGCTGGGACGGCGAGGGCATCCTGTTCGACCCCGGCGAGGGCACCCAGCGCCAGATGCTGCGCGCCGGGGTCGCCGCGCACGACCTGAACCGGATCTGCGTCACCCACTTCCACGGCGACCACTCGCTCGGCCTCGCCGGAGTGATCCAGCGCATCAACCTCGACCGGGTCCCGCACCCCGTCACCGCCCACTACCCGGGCTCCGGGCAGCGCTTCTTCGACCGGCTGCGGTACGCCACCGCCTACCGGGAGACGGTCGGCATCACCGAGGGACCCGTCGCCGTCGACGGCCCGCTCGCCCGCACCCCCGGGTACACGCTGGAGGCGCGGAAGCTGTCGCACCCCGTCGAGTCGTACGGCTACCGGCTGGTCGAACCCGACGGCCGGCGGATGCTGCCCGGCCGGCTCGCCGCGCGCGGCATCAAGGGCCCGGACGTCGGCCGCATCCAGCGCGAGGGCACGCTCGACGGGATCGCGCTGGAGGACGTCAGCGAGGTGCGGCGCGGCCAGCGGTTCGCGTTCGTCATGGACACCCGGCTCTGCGAGGGGGTGCACGCGCTCGCCGAGGGCTGCGACCTGCTCGTCATCGAGTCCACGTTCCTCGACGAGGACGAGGAACTCGCCTTCGAGCACGGTCATCTGACGGCAGGTCAAGCCGCCGGGGTGGCACGGGACGCGGACGTACGGCATCTGGTGCTCACCCACTTCAGCCAGCGCTACAGCGACCCGGAGGAGTTCGAGCGGCAGGCACGGGCCGCCGGGTACGAGGGTGAGCTGACCGTGGCGCGCGATCTGTTGCGAGTGCCGCTCCCCAAGCGCCGCTGAGGTCGCCCGTAGGATGCTTCGATGCCCGTACCGAAAGCCGAACTGCACCTTCACATCGAAGGCACCCTCGAACCCGAGCTCGCCTTCGCCCTCGCCGCGCGCAACGGCGTCGACCTGCCCTACGCCGACACCGACGCGCTGCGCGAGGCGTACCGGTTCCAGGACCTCCAGTCCTTCCTGAACCTGTACTACGAGCTCATGGCCGTGCTGCGCACCGAGCGGGACTTCGAGGACCTCGCCGACGCCTACCTGGCCCGCGCCGCGGCGCAGGGCGTGCGACACGCGGAGATCTTCTTCGATCCGCAGGCCCACCTCGCCCGGGGCGTCGGCATGGGCACCGTGGTCGACGGGCTGTGGCGGGCGCTCGGGCGCAGCGGGGAGACGCACGGCGTCTCGACCCGGCTGATCATGTGCTTCCTGCGGGACGAGTCCGCCGAGTCGGCCCTGGCGACCCTGGACGCGGCGAAGCCCTACCTGGACCGGATCACCGGGGTGGGCCTGGACTCGGCCGAGGTCGGCCACCCGCCGGTGAAGTTCCGTGAGGTGTACGAGGCGGCTGCCGCGCTCGGGCTGCGACGCGTGGCGCACGCCGGTGAGGAGGGGCCGCCGGAGTACATCACCGAGGCGCTGGACGTCCTCGGCGTCGAACGGGTCGATCACGGGCTGCGCTGCGTGGAGGACCCGGCGCTGGTGGCGCGGCTGGTGCGGGACCGGATCCCGTTGACCCTGTGCCCGCTGTCGAACGTCCGGCTGCGCGCCGTGGACACCCTCGCCGACCACCCGCTGCCCGCGATGCTCGACGCCGGCCTGCTGTGCACGGTGAACTCCGACGACCCTGCCTACTTCGGCGGCTACGCCGGCGACAACTTCGACGCGGTGCGCGACACCCTCGGCCTCGGCCCGGAGCGGCTGCGCGAGCTGGCCCGCAACTCCTTCCTCGCCGCCTTCCTGGACGACGACGAGGACCGGCGGGGCCGGTACCTCGCCGAGGTGGAGGCGTACGTCTTCCCGTAGCCCCCGTAGCCCCCGTAGCCCCCGTAGCCCCCGTAGCCCCCGTAGCCCCCGTAGCCCCCGTAGCCCCCGTAGCCCCCGTAGCCCCCGTAGCCCCCGAGGCCTCTCCGTGGTCCCCGCAGACCTCGCAGCGGAACCGCGGAGCCCTGGAGCACCCCAGCCGTCCGGTCGTTCAGCCGGGCGGCTGTCCGTTGTGCCGTGTTCCCGCCGGCCGGTGCGTCCAGCACGCGAACCGATGGTGGTGCCAACACCCCTGTGTACATGGGTCGCAGGCTCATCGATCGCAGCAACGGCCGTCCATGGCCTTTGTGCCGTCGCCGAACGGGGCGACACGAGCGGAGCCGGCCGACAGGCCGCTCGACATCCCACCCCTGAGATGCCGGTTTCCGTCGTGCCTTGCGCATCACGCTTCATGCCGCTGGATCATTCCGCTGGAGGACCCCATGGCTCGCAACACCACCAGGACGCTCGCCGCGACCGCGCTGTGCACCGTGGCCGGTGCGGGGCTCGTCGGCTGCGACAGCGGGGTGCCGGGTCCGGAGCCGACCCCGGCCGCCGACGCTTCCGCCCGGGAGGCCGGCAAGGACCTGTTCACCGGGACCAAGAAGATCACCGTCGAAGACCGGTCGGTGAACGTGTCCTGCTCCGGCAAGCAGGTCGAGGGCCGGCCGACCGTCGTCCTGCCGCACGGCGGGGGGCGACGACCTGACCAAGCCGGCTGCCCTGCAGAAGAGGCTGAGCGCCGACGGCCGGGTCTGCTCCTACGACCGGCTCGGCGCGGGCGCCGGCGACAAGCCGGCCGGACCCCAGGACTTCGACACCATCGGAAAGACCCTGACCGGGGTGCTCGGCAAGGTCGCCGGGGACGGTCCGGTCGTCCTGGCCGGGCACTCGATGGGCGGGCTTGATCGCCGCCAGGTACGCCCCCGGCCACCAGGACGAGGTCAAGGGCCTGGTCCTGCTGGACGCCGCCTCGCCCACCGCGGGCGCCGACCTCAAGAACAGGATCCCGGAGTCCGCCACCGGCCCGGCCGGCGAGCTGCGCGTCCAGAGCCTCGCGGTGTTCGAGGGGCAGAACCCGGAGCGGCTCGTCTTCGCCGACGGGGAGGTCCGTGCCGCCGGCGACCTCCCGGTGCGGGTGATCCAGCACGGGCAGCAGTACCTCGGAGCGGTGCCCGAGTACGGGCCGGGCCTCGAGGAGGACTGGACCAAGGGCCAGAAGGCGTGGCTGGCGCCGTCCGGCACCAGCGAACCGAGCACCGCCAGGAACAGCGGGCACTCCATCTACGTCGACGAGCCCGAGACCGCCGTCGAGGCGATCGAGGACGCCACCGCGCGGGCCGCCGGCTGACGGTCCGGTCCGGGACCGGTTGCCGCCCGCCCATTGACGCCTCCTGTTCGCCTATCTAACCTCTGTTCTCATACATGGATGACGTCCCTATGGGGAGTTGACGCGGGTGAGTCTCGGCACGGGCACGGGCACGGGCACGGGCACGGGCACGGACAGCGGCACAGGCACGGACACGGGGACGGAGACGGACAGGGCGCCGGACACCGCGGCCATGGTGCGGCGGCTGCGGGACGCGATGGCGGGTGGTGTGCTGTCGTTCCCGCTGACCGCCTTCCACGACGACGGCACCCTCGACACCGACGGGCAGCGCGCCTACCTCGCCCGCCAGCTCTCCGCCGCCCCCGGCGCCCTCTTCCCCGCCTGCGGCACCGGCGAGTTCTTCTCCCTGGACGAGGACGAGTACCGCCGGGTCGTCACCCTCACCGTCGAGGAGGCGGCGGGCAGGGCGCCGGTCGTCGCCGGGATCGGATACGGCTGGGCGCAGGCCGTCCGGTTCGCGCGCATCGCCGAGGAGGCCGGTGCCGACGCGCTCCTGGTCCTGCCGCACTACCTCGTCGACGTCCCCCAGGACGGCCTCGTCGCCCAGCTCGAGCACATCGCCGCCCGCACCCGGCTCCCGCTCATCGCCTACCAGCGCGGTCAGGTCGCGTACAGCCTCGGCTCGCTCCGGCGCATCGCCGCCATCGAGAACGTCGTCGGCCTCAAGGACGGCCACAGCGACCTCGACCGGCTGCAGCGCCTCACGCTCGCCGCACCGGCGGACTTCCTCTTCTTCAACGGAGCCTCCACCGCCGAGATCCAGGCCCGCTCCCCCAAGCTCTCAACTGCGTTCGAGCAGGGAGGTGCCCCCATCGCCGCCATCGGCATCCCGGCCTACTCCTCCGCCGTCCACGCCTTCGCCCCGGAGATCGCCGACGCCTGCTTCACCGCCCTGCGCGACGGCGACCACGGCACCGTCGACACCCTGCTGCGCGACTTCTACGTCCCCTTCGTCGAACTCCGGGACCGCACCCCCGGGTACGCCGTGTCGCTGGTGAAGGCGGCGGCCCGGCTCCGCGGACGCCCCGTGGGTCCCGTACGCGCCCCGCTCACCGACCCCTCGCCCGTGGACCTCGCCGACCTCAAGGCCCTGCTCACCGTCGGCCTGGACCTCGTAGGAGCCGCTCTGTGACCGCGCAGACCGTGTCGGCCGTGCCGACCGCCCGTGACCTGACCATCACCGAGGTGCGGCTCACGCCGATCCTGGTCGCCGACCCGCCGCTGCTGAACACGCAGGGCGTCCACCAGCCGTACACGCCCCGGCTGATCGTCGAGATCGTCACGGCGGACGGGACCACCGGCGTGGGGGAGACCTACGGCGACACCAAGTACCTGGAACTGGCCCGCCCCTTCGCCGAGCTGCTCGAGGGCCGCAAGGTCACGGATGTGAACGGACTGTTCGCGCTCCTGGACGAGGTCGCCGTCGCGGCCGCCCGGGTCGACCACGCCGTCGACGTCGGTGGGCTGCGCGGCGTGCAGACCGCCGACAAGCTGCGGCTGTCCATCGCCTCCGCCTTCGAGGTCGCCTGCCTCGACGCCCTCGGCAAGAGCCTCGGCCTGCCCGTGCACACACTGCTCGGCGGCAAGCTCCGCGACCTCGTGGAGTACAGCGCGTACCTCTTCTACAAGTGGGCCGACCACCCCGAGGGCGTCCCGGCCGAGAAGGACGACTGGGGTGCCGCCCTGGACCCGGCCGGCGTCGTCGCGCAGGCCCGCGCCTTCAAGGAGCGGTACGGCTTCGGCTCCTTCAAGCTCAAGGGCGGTGTCTTCCCGCCGGAGGAGGAGATCGCCGCGGTCCGCGCCCTCGCCGAGGCCTTCCCCGGCCACCCGCTGCGGCTCGACCCCAACGGCGCCTGGTCCGTCGAGACCTCGGTCAAGGTGGCCGAGGCGGTCGGCGGCATCCTGGAGTACCTGGAGGACCCGGCGCTCGGTGCCCCCGCCATGGCCGAGGTCGCCGCGCGCACCGGTGTGCCGCTCGCGACCAACATGTGCGTGACGACGTTCGCCGAGATCAAGGAGGCGTTCACCACGAACGCCGTCCAGGTCGTCCTCTCCGACCACCACTACTGGGGTGGACTGCGCAACACCCTGCACCTCGCCGCCGTCTGCCGCACCTTCGGCGTGGGCGTCTCCATGCACTCCAACACCCATCTCGGGATCAGCCTCGCCGCGATGACCCACGTCGCGTCCACCGTCCCGGGCCTGCACCACGCCTGCGACTCCCACTACCCGTGGCAGTCCGAGGACGTCCTCACCGAACGCCTCACCTTCGAGGACGGCGCCGTGCGGGTGTCCGACGCACCCGGCCTCGGCGTCACCCTCGACCACGACCGGCTCGCCGCGCTGCACCGGCGGTGGCTGCAGGACGACGGCGCGCTCCGCGACCGCGACGACGCGGCGGCCATGCGGATCGCCGACCCCGCCTGGCTCCCCCCGGCGATGCCCCGCTGGTGAGAGGCCCGGCGGCACGCCGGATCCAGGAGCGGGGAGCGGCTCCGGCGGGACGGGCGGCGCGTTGTCGGTGGCGTGGTGCACACTGGCCGGAACCGCACCAGGTCAGGGAGCGCAACGTGAGGGCGTCCACCGCGTCGGCCGCGACGGTTGAGCCAGCCGCATCGGCTGTGCCGGCCGCGTCAGCCGGAGAGGCAGTCACCGAGGGAATCGCCGAGGGGGCCACCGAGAGAACCGTCAAGGGCACCATCGAGCGTGTCACCGGGGGCGTCCCGGAGAGCGTCATCCCGGACGCCGTCCCGGCGGAGTCGTCCTGCGCGCCCCAGGTCGACCCGCTCGCCGCGCTGCGCACATCCGACGACCCGCCCTGGGACGTCTACCTCACCGGCACGGTCTTCCTCGACATCATCTTCACCGGGCTCGACTCCGCCCCGGTGCGCGGGACCGAGTCCTGGGCGCGCGGGATGGGGTCGAGCCCCGGCGGCGTCGCCAACATGGCCACCGCCCTGGCCCGCCTCGGCCTGCGCACCTCCCTCGCGGCCGCCTTCGGCGACGACCACTACGGGGACTACTGCTGGGACGCCCTGGAGCAGGGCGAGGCCATCGACCTCTCCCCGTCGCGCACCGTGCCCGGCTGGCACTCCCCGGTCACCGTCTCGATGGCGTACGAGGGGGAGCGCACGAT
The DNA here is from genome assembly GCF_042656345.1 of Streptomyces incanus. Lineage (NCBI taxonomy): Bacteria > Bacillati > Actinomycetota > Actinomycetes > Kitasatosporales > Streptomycetaceae > Streptomyces > Streptomyces incanus. Next base: position 22,464 of record NZ_JBHSPC010000012.1, on the reverse strand, counting down.
GATCTCCCACGGCCACGAGCCGCCCCCGGAACAGCCCTCCCGTCCGTCGGACCCCGCCGCCCGCAAGCGGCTCCCGCCCGGCGCCGACCTGCCGCTCTGCCCGCCCCGCGCGCGTGCCGCCGTCGCCTCCCTCACCCCGGGCCGCAGCGACTCATGGATCGCCCGCGCCGCGGCGAAGGGCACCCGCGTCTTCGGTGACGTCGGCTGGGACGACACCGGGGCCTGGGATCTGGCCGCGCTGCCCGACCTGCGGTACTGCGAGGCCTTCCTGCCCAACGCCGAGGAGGCCATGCGCTACACCGGCACCGACTGCCCCCGCGCCGCCGCGCACGCCCTCACCGACCATGTGCCGGTCGCCGTCGTCACCCTCGGCGTGGACGGGGCGTACGCCGTGGACCGGCGCACCGGTGAGAGCGCCGAGGTACCGGCCATCGCCGTCGAGGCGCTCGACCCGACCGGCGCCGGGGACGTCTTCGTCGCGGGCTTCGTCACCGGCAGCCTGGCCGGCTGGCCGCTCGCCGACCGCCTCGCCTTCGCCGGCCTGACCGCGGCCCTCTCCGTCCAGGAGTTCGGCGGCTCCCTGTCGGCCCCCGGCTGGTCGGAGATCGCCGCCTGGTGGCGCGAGGTCCAGTCCGTACGGGGCCAGGACCCGACCGCCCTGAGACGGTACGCGTTCCTGGCGGGCCTGGTCCCCGACGACCTGATCCGCCCCTGGCCCCTGCGCCGAGCGGTCCCGACGATCGGCTTCGGCCGCCCGGCCTGACCGGGCGACGGCTCTTCCACAGCCGGTCTCCCGCAGCCGCACCCCCCGGTCGCGCGGAGGCGGGCATCGCCCCGAGCCTCAGGTTTCCGAGCCGAGGAAGCCGCGCGTTCCGGCCGCGGGGACAGCACCGGGCGGGCAAGGTCGTCGTCGCGCACCGTCGGCCGTCCCGCGGCCGGTCTTTCTGCCTGTGCCCGGTTTCCTGCGGTCTTCTGCCGTGGCCGTCGGTCACGTCCCCCGTTTCGGCCGAGGTCGGTCGGGATCGTCGTCGGCCCGGCCTGTCGTCTCGATGTGGTGCTGCCGGTGGGTGTCGGCCGTGGGGTGGTCGTCGTCGCGCGTCGTCGGTCGTCCCGTGGCCGGTCTTTCCCGCCTGTGCCCGGTCTCCCGCGACCGTCTCTCACGGCTGCCGGCCCGCCCGCGGAATCGCTCCCGGCAGCCGCCTGGCCGCCATCTCGTCGCCCCCGGGCCACCCCCACCGGCCGCCACCCCCGAAGCACCTCCGCCACTCCTCCCACACCCGCCCGCAACCACCCCGCTGTGAAAAGGCCTACGGGGTTGTCACCCCCGCGTCGTACCCTGGGAGTCGCGAGGCCGCCCTCAGTTGCGCGGCCCTGACGAGGAGGAACCGCAGGCCTTCAGCGCCGGCCCATGACTCAGACACCCACAGCCCACACCCCCGCGCAGGAGCAGGCGAGAGTGCAGCTCACCGTCCCGGCCCAGCACCCCATGGTGACCGTGCTGGGCTCCGGTGATTCCCTCCTGCGCGTGATCGAGAAGGCCTTCCCGGGGGCCGACATCCACGTCCGGGGCAATGAGATCAGCGCGGTCGGCGATGCCACGGAAGTCGCTCTCGTCTCGCGTCTGTTCGACGAGATGATGCTGGTGCTCCGCACCGGGCAGCCGATGACGGAGGACGGGGTGGAACGCTCGATCGCGATGCTGAAGGCGAGCCCGGACGGGGAGAGCGACGGCCAGGAGACCCCGGCCCAGGTGCTCACGCAGAACATCCTGTCCTCGCGCGGCCGCACGATCCGCCCCAAGACGCTCAACCAGAAGCGCTATGTGGACGCGATCGACAAGCACACCATCGTCTTCGGCATCGGCCCCGCCGGTACCGGCAAGACCTACCTCGCCATGGCCAAGGCAGTGCAGGCTCTGCAGTCCAAGCAGGTCAACCGCATCATCCTGACCCGCCCCGCGGTCGAGGCCGGAGAGCGACTGGGCTTCCTGCCCGGCACCCTCTACGAGAAGATCGACCCGTACCTGCGCCCGCTCTACGACGCCCTGCACGACATGCTCGACCCCGACTCCATCCCCCGCCTGATGGCGGCCGGGACCATCGAGGTCGCGCCGCTGGCGTACATGCGGGGACGCACCCTGAACGACGCTTTCATCATCCTGGACGAGGCGCAGAACACCAGCGCCGAGCAGATGAAGATGTTCCTCACCCGGCTCGGGTTCGACTCGAAGATCGTCGTCACGGGTGACGTCACCCAGGTCGACCTGCCGAGCGGCACCAAGTCCGGGCTGCGGCAGGTGCAGGACATCCTGGAGGGCCTCGAGGACGTCCACTTCTCCCGGCTGTCGTCGCAGGACGTCGTACGCCACCGGCTGGTGGGCCGTATCGTCGACGCGTACGAGCAGTACGACAGCGAGCACGGCACCGAGAACGGCACGCACCAGAGCGGCCGGGGCAGGTCCGGGCACAAGGGGAAGTAGACCGAGCAGCAGATGTCGATCGACGTCAACAACGAGTCCGGAACCGAGGTCGACGAGCAGGCGATCCTCGACATCGCCCGCTACGCACTCGCGCGCATGCGCATCCACCCGCTCTCCGAGCTCTCGGTGATCGTGGTGGACGCCGCCGCCATGGAAGAGCTCCACATCCAGTGGATGGACCTGCCAGGCCCGACGGACGTCATGTCGTTCCCGATGGACGAGCTGCGGCCGCCCGCGAAGGACGAGGCCGAACCCCCGCAGGGGCTGCTCGGTGACATCGTGCTGTGCCCCGAGGTCGCCGCCAGGCAGGGCGTCGAGGCGCCGACGCAGCACACCATGGACGAGGAGCTCCAACTGCTCACCGTCCACGGTGTGCTGCACCTGCTGGGCTTCGACCACGAGGAGCCCGACGAGAAGGCCGAGATGTTCGGCCTCCAGGCCGCCATCGTCGACGGCTGGCGCGAGGAGAAGGGCATCAGCGGCCCGTCCCCCGCCCCGACCGTGTCATGATTCCGTACCTCGTCCTCGGCGCGATCGCCCTGGTCGTCGTCGCCTGGCTGTTCGCCTGCGCGGAGGCGGGCATCGCCCGGATCTCCACCTTCCGGGCCGAGGAGGCCGCGCGCTCCGGCCGCCGGGGCAGCGCGAGGCTGGCCAGGATCGCCGCCGACCCCACCCGCTATCTCAACGTGGCGCTGCTGGTCCGCGTCGGCTGCGAGATGGCCGCCGCCGCGCTGGTCACCTACGCCTGCCTGCGCACGTTCGACGGCACCGCCAAGGCCCTGCTGATCGCCATCGCGGTCATGGTCCTCGTCTCCTACGTCGCCGTCGGTGTCTCACCGCGCACCATCGGCCGCCAGCACCCCGTGAACACGGCCACGGCCGCGGCGTACGTCCTGCTGCCGCTCGCCCGGATCATGGGCCCGGTCCCGAGTCTGCTGATCCTCATCGGCAACGCGCTCACCCCCGGCAAGGGTTTCCGGCGCGGCCCCTTCGCCTCGGAGGCGGAACTGCGCGCGCTGGTCGACCTCGCCGAGCAGGAGTCGCTGATCGAGGACGAGGAACGCCGCATGGTGCACTCCGTCTTCGAACTGGGCGACACCCTGGTGCGTGAGGTCATGGTCCCGCGTACGGACCTGGTGGTGATCGAGCGCTACAAGACCATCCGGCAGACCCTCACCCTCGCCCTGCGCTCCGGTTTCTCCCGGATGCCGGTGACCGGCGAGAGCGAGGACGACATCGTCGGCATCGTGTACCTGAAGGACCTGGCCCGCAAGACGCACATCAGCCGGGACGCGGAGAGCGAGCTGGTGTCCACGGCGATGCGGCCCGCGTACTTCGTGCCCGACACCAAGAACGCCGGTGACCTGCTGCGCGAGATGCAGAAGGAACGCAACCACGTCGCCGTCGTCATCGACGAGTACGGCGGCACCGCCGGCATCGTCACCATCGAGGACATCCTCGAGGAGATCGTCGGCGAGATCACCGACGAGTACGACCGTGAGACCGCGCCGGTGGAGAAACTGGACGAGGAGCGCTACCGGGTCACCGCCCGCCTCGACATCACCGACCTCGGCGAGCTGTACGGCCTGGAGGAGTACGACGACGAGGACGTGGAGACCGTCGGCGGACTGCTCGCCAAGCGGCTCGGCCGGGTACCGATCGCGGGCGCGTCCGCGGTGGTCGACCTCCCCGACGAGCGCCGGCTGCGGCTGACGGCGGAGGCGGCGGCCGGCCGCCGGAACAAGATCGTCACCGTGCTGGTGGAGCCGGTCGGCCCCGGAGACCCGGGGGAGTCGATCGACCCGTCCCGGGGCGAGGAGGAAGAAGAGGAGGAGCGGTCGGCATGACTCCGGCGGAACTGCGCGCACTATGCCTCTCCTTCGACGCGGCCGTGGAGGACTTCCCCTTCGACCCGGAGACCTCGGTCTTCAAGGTCGGGGGCAAGCTCTTCGCCCTGACGAACCTGGACGCGCGGCCCCTGAAAGCCAACCTCAAGTGCGATCCGGAGGAAGCGGTCCGGCTCCGTGCCGGGCACCCCGGCCTGATCGTCCCCGGCTGGCACATGAACAAGCGGCACTGGAACACGGTGACCGTCGACGGCGGCCTCCCGGACCGGCTGGTCCGCGAGCTGATCGAGGACTCCTACGACCTGGTCGTCGCCGGCCTGCCGCGCGCCGAACGCCTCCGCCTCGACCGCCCGTGAGGCGCCGAGGCCGGCTGAGGCGCGGTTCCGCGGCGCGGCGCGGCGAGCGGCCCTGGGGCATGTCCCCGGGGCCGCGCTCCGTATGCTCGGGGCCATGACCGACAGCAGCGCGCTCGACCCCGAGGACCTCAAGATCGTCACCCTGGCCCGTTCCGCGCGGGCCCGCAACGGTGTGCCCGAGGGGGCCGCCGTACGGGACGAGAACGGCCGGACCTACGTCGCCGGGACCGTGGCCCTGGACTCCCTGAAGCTGACCGCCCTGCAGACGGCGGTGGCGATGGCGGTGGCGTCCGGGGCGAAGTCGCTGGAGGCGGCGGCCGTGGTGACCGACGCCGGTTCGGTGCCGGACACGGACCGCGCGGCGGTGCGGGACCTCGGCGGCCCCGGGACCCCGGTGCTCCTGGCCGCACCGGACGGGACGGTCCGGGAGACGTCGACCGCGGGATGACCCCGGGCGGGCCCCCTGGGGTGTCCGCCCCGCGGCGGCCGGACGCGCGGGGCGGCCCGGGGCCGGTCCTCGGCGTCCGTCGCAGGCGGGTGGTACGGCGGGGCTCCGGGGATCAGGGAGAATGGGCGGCATGAGTGTTCGTACCCAGTCATCCGAGCAGCCTGCCGAGGCAGTCCACCGGGCCGGCTTCGCCTGCTTCGTGGGCCGCCCCAATGCGGGCAAGTCCACCCTCACGAACGCTCTGGTCGGGCAGAAGGTGGCGATCACCTCCAACCGGCCGCAGACGACCCGGCACACCGTGCGGGGTATCGTCCACCGCCCCGAGGCGCAGCTGATCCTCGTCGACACCCCCGGCCTGCACAAGCCGCGCACGCTGCTCGGCGAGCGGCTGAACGACGTGGTCCGCACCACCTGGGCCGAGGTCGACGCGATCGGCTTCTGCATCCCCGCGGACCAGAAGATCGGCCCCGGCGACCGCTTCATCGCCAAGGAACTGGCCGGGATCAGAAAGACCCCGAAGGTCGCCATCGTCACCAAGACCGACCTGGTGGACGGCAGGGCGCTCGCCGAGCAGCTGATCGCCGTCGACCTGCTGGGCAAGGAGCTCGGGATCACCTGGGCGGAGATCGTCCCGGTGTCGGCGACCGCGAACCAGCAGGTCGACCTGCTGGCCGACCTCCTCGTCCCGCTGATGCCCGAGGGCCCCGCCCTCTACCCCGAGGGCGACCTGACCGACGAGCCCGAGCTGGTCATGGTGGCCGAGCTGATCCGCGAGGCCGCCCTGGAGGGCGTCCGCGACGAACTGCCGCACTCCATCGCCGTGGTCGTGGAGGAGATGCTGCCCCGCGAGGACCGCCCCGCCGACAAGCCCCTGCTCGACATCCACGCCAACCTCTACATCGAGCGCACCAGCCAGAAGGGCATCGTCATCGGCCCCAAGGGCAAGCGCCTGAAGGACGTCGGCATCAAGTCGCGCAAGCAGATCGAGGCACTGCTCGGCACCCCCGTCTTCCTCGACCTTCACGTCAAGGTCGCCAAGGACTGGCAGCGGGATCCGAAGCAGTTGCGTCGTCTGGGGTTCTGACGCGGGGTGGGTGTGCGGGGCGAGGCGGTGTTCGGGGCCTCTGCCGCGCGGCGGTAGCCGCATGGTGGTGCGGTCTCGATCTTCAGGCCAAGGGTGCCGAGGACTGGCCGCGGGATCCGAAGCGGTTGCGCCGCCCGGGGTTCTGACGTCGGGGCCGGGGCGGGATCAGGTGCCGGACGGGTTCCGGCGCCGGCGCTGCTCGCTCAGCACCTCGCGCAGCCAGCCGTAGGACGACTTCGGGGTGCGCCGCTGGGTCTCGAAGTCCACGTGGACCAGACCGAAGCGGCGGGTATGGCCCTCCGCCCACTCGAAGTTGTCCATCAGGGACCACACGAAGTAGCCGCGTACGTCCACGCCCGCCTCCAGCGCCCGGTGCAGGGCATGGATGTGGCCGTCGAGGTAGGTGATGCGGGCCTGGTCGTCGACGCCCTCGTAGGAGCAGCCGTTCTCGGTGATGACGACCGGGGGGAGCCGGTCGCCGTAGCGGGCGTGGAAGGTGGTGAGGAGTTCGGTCAGGGCCTCCGGGACCACCGGCCAGCCGAAGTCCGTCACCGGGTACCCCTCGATCTCCCTTACGGAGAAGGGGAGATCGGCCGGCATCCGGACACCGCCGAAGTCGATCTCCGTCCCCTGAGGGGCGCCCACCCGGGTCGGCGCGTAGTAGTTGACGCCGTACCAGTCGATCGGCTCCGCGATGATCCTCAGGTCCGCCTCGACGTCGCCCGGCATCAGGTCGCCGAGGCCGTCCGGGTAACGGCCGAGCAGCACGGGGTCGGCGAACAGACGGTTCAGGAGCGTGTCGTAGAAGTCCGCCGCCGCCACGTCCGCCGGGTCGGGGGAGGCCGGCCAGGTCGGGCCGTGGGAGTTGGCGATCCCGATGCCACCGGCGCCGGCCGCGCGCAGGGCGCGTACCGCCAGCCCGTGCGCGAGGAGCTGGTGGTGCGCCACCGGCAACGCGTCGAAGAGCAGCCTTCGGCCGGGGGCGTGGACGCCCAGCGCATGGCCGAGCAGGGTGTGTTCGGCGGGTTCGTTGAGGGTGATCCAGCGCTCCACGCGGTCGCCGAGCCGGCCGGCGACCTCGCCGACGTACTCCGCGAACCGCTCCGCAGTGCCGCGTTCCAGCCAGTCCAGACCGGCCGGCAGATCCCAGTGGAACAACGTCGGCACCGGCCGTACGCCCGCCGCACACAGGTCGTCGACCAAGCGGTCGTAGAAGTCCAGGCCGCCCCGCGCACGCACCCGGGGCCAGGAGACGGAGAAGCGGTACGCGTCCACGCCCAGGCCGGACAGGAGCGCCACGTCCTCGCGGTGCCGGTGCACATGATCGCAGGCCACCGCCGCCGTCGAACCGTCCCGCACCCGGCCCGGCTCGGCCGTGAACACGTCCCACACGGACGGTTCGCGTTCGTCCACCGCGCCCTCGATCTGGTGCGCCGAGGTCGACACGCCCCACAGGAAGCCGTCCGGGAAGCGGGGGACCGGGTTCGTCGTCGCCATGGGGTGGATCATCCGCACCGGCGGCGAGGGAAGTCAACGCCCCTGCGGGAAACGGGACCGCCGGTGCCCGCGCGGGCGCCGACGGCCAACAGCCTTACCCGAACGGGCGGTTACGCACCCTCCTTGAGCACTCTGCTGATCAGCGTGCGCTGTTCCTCGGTCAGCCGGGGGTCGGCGCAGTACACCGACCTCCCGTCCACCGTGATCCGGTAGCTGAAGCCGTCCGGGACCCCGGCCGGTGGTGTGCCCCGGCCGGCGGTGACGGCTCGTTCGGCCAGGGTGTGCCACTCGCCGGCGTCGGCCCGGCCCGAGGTGTCCACCTCGGCCTGCCGCTCGATCCCCGCGAAGCCACCCGTACGCCGCACCTGAATTCGCATGGTCCCTGTCTAGTACGAGGACGGGCGTGCCGCCCACCCCGGCGGTACTCCGGGCGCTCCCGGCGGCACTCCGGGCCACCCCGGCGTCACAGCACCCCCACCCCCACCCGCTCCCACGCCTTCGACACCGCCAGCAGCTCCTCGCCCTCGCCGAACCGCTCCCGCGCCGCCTTCACCGTCAGCGTCGCGAAGTCCTTGAACTGCGCGTCCGCCACCAGCTCGCCGCCGGTCAGCACGTCGTACCAGACCTGCCCCGCCCGCTCCCAGGCGTTCCCGCCGAGGGCGGTGGCCACCAGGTAGAAGGCGTGGTTGGGGATGCCGGAGTTGATGTGGACGCCGCCGTTGTCCCGGCCGGTGCGGACGTAGTCGTCCATCGTCGCGGGCTGCGGGTCCTTGCCGAGGACGTCGTCGTCGTACGCCGTGCCCGGCTCCTTCATCGAGCGCAGCGCCACCCCCGTCACCCGCGGGGCGAGCAGCCCGGCGCCGATCAGCCAGTCGGCGTCGGCGGCGGTCTGGCCCAGCGTGTACTGCTTGATGAGGGAGCCGAAGACGTCCGACACCGACTCGTTGAGCGCGCCGGACTGGCCGAAGTAGGCCAGGTTGGCGGTGTACTGCGTGACGCCGTGCGCGAGTTCGTGGCCGATGACGTCGACGGGGAGGGTGAAGTCGAGGAAGATCTCACCGTCCCCGTCGCCGAACACCATCTGCTCGCCGTTCCAGAAGGCGTTGTTGTAGTCGCGTTCGTAGTGCACGGTCGCGACCAGGGGCAGGCCCGAGCCGTCGATCGAGTCGCGGGAGAAGGCCTTCAGGAAGAGCTCGAAGGTGGCGCCGAGGCCCGCGTAGGCGCGGTTGACGGTGGCGTCCTTGCCGGACTCCGCGCCCTCCCCGCGGACCTTCGCCCCCGGCAGCACGGTGCGGTGCCGGGCGTCGTGGATCGTCCGGTGCGGCTTGCCCGGCTCGGCCCCGGCGAGGGGCGCGACGGCCGCGGCACCGACCACGGTGGTCAGGCGGCGCTGGGTGCGCTCGTAGGCGTCGCGCTGGAGGGTGCGGCGGGCGGGGCCGGCGAGCGCGGGGTCCTCGGCCTGCGCGAGCCGGTCCAGGACGTGCGGCGGGACGATGGTGCAGAAGACGGGCTCGAAGCCCCCGTTGGTCGTCATGCCCGCACCCTTGCACTGTGTCACGTAAATGTCACTATCGGCAACCAAAACCTCGACCGCGATGGATGAAACATGCCGCCAATCCCCGTATTGGGACACCTCCGAGTGGTATACGGCACTTTTTGTCCTGTTCCTCCCTCTGGTCCCGCATACTGATACGGACCCTCCCGCGGGAGTGCGTCTCGGTTAGGCTGCGCAGCATCATGCGTATCGGGCTGCTCCTCCTTAGCTGCCGCGGCGAGGGCCTGTAGTCGAGGCCGACCCCCTCCCCGCGGAGTTCGGTGCTGCGCCGTCGGCCGTCCCTTCCGGATCCCACCGGATGACCGCAGACCATCGAGGAGCCCACGCCCCATGGCGAACCGCCAGCAGTCCAGCCCCATGCCGATCCACAAGTACGGCCGCTACGAGCAGGTCGACATCCCCGACCGCACCTGGCCGCAAAAGCGGATCACCACCGCCCCCCGCTGGCTCTCCACCGATCTGCGCGACGGCAACCAGTCCCTGATCGACCCCATGTCGCCCGCCCGCAAGCGCGCGATGTTCGATCTGCTGGTCTCGATGGGCTACAAGGAGATCGAGGTCGGCTTCCCCGCCTCCGGCCAGACCGACTTCGACTTCGTGCGCTCGATCATCGAGGAAGAGGGCGCGATCCCCGAGGACGTCACGATCTCCGTACTGACCCAGGCCCGCGAGGACCTGATCGAGCGGACGGTCGAATCCCTGAAGGGCGCCCACCGGGCCACCGTGCACCTGTACAACGCGACCGCGCCGGTCTTCCGCCGGGTCGTCTTCCGCGGTTCCAAGGACGAGATCAAGCAGATCGCCGTCGACGGCACCCGCCTGGTCGTGGAGTACGCGGAGAAGCTGCTGGACCCCGAGACGCGCTTCGGCTACCAGTACAGCCCCGAGATCTTCACCGACACCGAGCTGGACTTCGCGCTGGAGGTCTGCGAGGCGGTGATGGACGTCTACCAGCCGGGTCCGGGCCGCGAGATCATCCTGAACCTGCCGGCCACGGTGGAGCGATCCACGCCGTCCACGCACGCCGACCGCTTCGAGTGGATGGGCCGCAACCTGTCCCGCCGCGAGCACGTCTGCCTGTCCATCCACCCGCACAACGACCGCGGTACGGCCGTGGCCGCCGCCGAGCTGTCCCTGATGGCCGGCGCCGACCGCGTCGAGGGCTGTCTGTTCGGGCAGGGCGAGCGCACCGGCAACGTCGACCTGGTCACCCTGGGCATGAACCTGTTCTCCCAGGGTGTCGACCCGCAGATTGACTTCTCCGACATCGACGAGATCCGTCGTACGTGGGAGTACTGCAACCAGATGGACGTCCACCCGCGCCACCCGTACGTGGGCGACCTGGTCTACACGTCCTTCTCCGGCTCCCACCAGGACGCCATCAAGAAGGGCTTCGACGCCATGGAGGCCGACGCGAAGGCCAAGGGCGTCACCGTCGACGACCTTGAGTGGGCGGTGCCGTACCTGCCCATCGACCCCAAGGACGTCGGCCGCTCCTACGAGGCCGTCATCCGCGTCAACTCGCAGTCCGGCAAGGGCGGTATCGCCTACGTCCTGAAGAACGACCACAAGCTGGACCTGCCCCGCCGGATGCAGATCGAGTTCTCGAAGATCATCCAGGCCAAGACGGACGCCGAGGGCGGTGAGGTCACCCCGGCCGACATCTGGTCGGTGTTCCAGGACGAGTACCTGCCCAACCCGGACAACCCCTGGGGTCGTATCCAGGTCAAGAAGGGCCAGTCCACCACCGACCGGGACGACGTCGACACGCTCACCGTCGAGGCCGCCGTCGACGGCGTCGACACCGTGCTGACCGGCAGCGGCAACGGACCGATCTCCGCGTTCTTCGACGCCCTGCAGTCCGTCGGCATCGATGTGCGCCTGCTCGACTACCAGGAGCACACGATGAGCGAGGGTGCCTCCGCGCAGGCCGCCTCGTACATCGAGTGCGCCGTCGGCGACAAGGTTCTGTGGGGCATCGGAATCGACGCGAACACCACCCGCGCCTCGCTGAAGGCGGTCGTCTCGGCCGTCAACCGGGCAACCCGCTGAACAGCCGTTTCGAGGGGTTCGACGGCCCCGCCCGCCACTTCCGGCGGGCGGGGCTCCGTCATTTACCGGCCACATTCGGCAGAGGTCACGGAAAGGTCTCGTCCGAGGTGCTGACTCAGCCTCGCCGATGTGGCTAACATCACGGGGCACGGCGATGAAGCCGGGTGATGCGGAGGTGCGACGTGCTGCCAGGACGGGGACCCGACGGCCGTGCCGCTGTCGCCAGACTTTCGCGCCTGCTGGGCATCCGGACCGCGTGGACGGCCGTCGGCGACGGTGAGTTCTTCTGCCCCGGCTGCGGCGGCGACCGCAACTACCGGCGGCTGACCGGACGGCGCCGCTTCGCCCTCCTCGGCGTGCCCCTGCTGCCCCGCGGTACGACCGGCCCGGTCGTCGAATGCGCCGCCTGCCGCGGCCACTTCGGCACCGACATCCTGGACCACCCCACCACCACCCGCTTCTCCGCGATGCTCCGCGACGCCGTGCACACCGTCGCCCTCGCGGTGCTGGCCGCGGGCGGCACCTGCGCGCGCGCCTCCCTGGAGACCGCCGTGACCGCCGTCCGCGCGGCCGGCTTCGACGACTGCACCCAGGACCAGCTGGCGGCCCTCGTCGAGGCGCTGGCCGCCGACACCGGCCGCTTCACCGGCGAGCCCTGCGCGGCGGGCCTCGCCATCGAACTGCACGAGGCCCTGGACCCGCTGGCCCCGCACCTCGCCGCCCCGGGCCGCGAATCGATCCTCCTCCAGGGGGCCCGCATCGCCCTCGCCGACGGCCCCTACACCCCCGCCGAACGCGACACGCTGTCCACCGTCGGCGCCGCCCTCACCCTCTGCGCGACCGACGTGACCCGCCTGCTGACGGCGGCACGGACGCCGTCCTGACCTTCCCCGGGAGTCCTGGCCCTCCCGGGGGTCGGCCCGGCTCCCGGATCAGTGGGATCCGGTGAGTGCGAGGTGCATGATCAGACGGTCCTGGCCGGGGCCGAAGTAGTCCCGGCGCAGCCCCGCGCCGGGCTGCTCGGGACAGAATCCCAGGGACCGGTAGAGCAGGACGGCCGCGCGGTTGGCGGGTTCCACCGTCAGGCGGACCTGTTCGATGCCGCTGTCGCGCAGCCGTGCCAGGACCGCCACCATCAGCTCCCGGCCCAGTCCGTGGCGGCGGCGCTCCTCGGCCACGCACAGGCCGAGGACCCAGCTCTCCCGGCTGAGCGCCGTGGTCCCGGCCAGGACGTAGCCGTGCAGGCGCCCCTCGCCGTCGTCGAGGACCAGGAGGTGCTCGGCGTACATCTCGTAGAGCTGGCGGAACAGGAACGCGGGGTACGCGACCTCCTGGAAGACCGCCTCGTCGAGCCGCCGGAGCTCGGGCAGGTCGGACTCCTGTGCCGTCCGCAGGACCAGGGGCCGTGGGTCGGGGAACGGGTCCGGTTCCCTGAGATACCCGCGGCGGTCCAGGGCGTGCTCCAGCGGCTCGGCGGTCATGCCACCCCCAGTCGGGACGTGCGGAACGTTCGGGATGTCGGACATGTGGACGGCATACGAACGCGCAGCCGTCAACACCGACAGCTCTGAGGAGATTCACCCGTGAGGATGAGGGCTCCGGTGGCGGCCGGCGGCTTCACCTCGCTACAGTGAGCCCCCAACTCACTGCGTGCAATGGCGAGTTCAAGTTTGTCGGTGAAGTGCTGACGTGCGCCTGTCGTGCGCCTGTTCGCCCTGGACTGGCTCATTTCCCAGCTTCTCTGCGTGTTTCGTGTCGGTTTACCGTGCGGGTATCGGAAGATGCTGTTTCACCTGCCGATGTCCACGAGGACATGCGTACAGAGCACGGAGTCTTGTCCGACACTGAATTGGGAAACGACAGGGTGATGATGGATCGCAACGCCGACGCGCCGTGGGCGCAGTTCGATCCCGAGGTGTACGTCGACCTCAACTACCGCACCCCGCTCGAAGTCGACCTGCTGATCGTGCGTTTGATGCGCGACTACTTCAGCGGCTGCTTCGCCCGGGGCGTCCCGGACTCGATGCGCGGTGTCGACGTCGGAGCCGGCGCGAACCTGTACCCGGGCCTGGCCATGCTCCCGTGGTGCGAGAAGATCGTCCTGCTCGAGTACGCGCAGCCGAACGTCGAGTACCTGGAGCGGCAGACCTCCCCCAAGGGCTACGACGAGGCCTGGGACGCGTTCTGGGACGAGCTGGGCGAAGCCCCCGCCTACGCCGCCGTCGAACCGAAGGCCCGGTTCGGCGAGATCGTCCGTGTGGAGCGGGCCAACCTGCTCGACCTCGACGGACAGCGGCGCTGGGACATCGGGACGATGTTCTTCGTCGCGGACTCGATGTCCGAGTGCCCCGACGAATTCCTGCGGGGCGTACGGTGCTTCATGGACGCGCTGACCGAAGGGGCTCCCTTCGCCGCCGCGTTCATGAAGGAGTCGGTCGGCTACCAGGTCGGCGAACACCGCTATCCCGCCTACCGGGTGAATGAGGACCGGGTCCGCGAGAGCCTGGAGGCCTTCACCTCCGAGCTGGAGATCCACGATCTGCACCACATGGTACGGACGGGTCACGAGGGAATCATCCTTGCCCTGGGACGGCGCAATTCGGAGATTGCGGTCCCCTAGGAACGGGGACCATGTCTGAACACAGGGCAACCAGATCTGTACGAGGGGTGCGGGGATGCAGATCAAGCCACGGCAGCATCTGCTGGACATCTGGCGGGCCGCGGCCCGCCATTCGTTCGACGACGGAAAGCTCGTCTGGGGGGACACCGACGGGCTGAGTGCCGTCGCGGACGCGGAGCGGCTGCTCTGCCTGCTGTACCCCGCCACCGAGGTCCCCGCGTTCCGTCTCGACCAACCGGACACCACCGAGCGGGACGTCCTGCGCGCGCTCGAGCGGGTCGGCAGCCGGCTCGAGATCCCGCCCAACCTGATCACCGTCCTGTCCCAGTTCATGCGCACCCACACCGGGCCGGACGACAGCCCCACCTTCTCCGGCGGGCACTACTTCAGGCCGGCCGACCCGAAGCAGAAACTCACCCACGAACAAACCCAGTTGGGCGTCGTCGACGCCTACTCCATGTCCGTCACGCTGTGCCTGGCCGCCCTGGGGTTCCTCAAGGTCTACGAGGAGAACACCACCCGGCCCGAGGTGCGCAAGTCGCTCGGTGAACTGAGAGACGCCACCAATGCCCGGCTGACCGCCGCGATGGTCAGCCTGCTGCGCTCCTTCACCGTCAACGTCTTCGACGCCGAGTCCGAGCAGGGCCGGCGGCTGATCCAGGTCATCGGGCAGAACAAGCAGTCCGACCGGGCCGTGCTCCAGCAGTTCTCCCGCAGATTCCGCCCGCTGCGCGCCACGATCATCGAAAGCCTCAGCCGCGGCATCGAGGTCGACGAGAGCATCCGGGACGAGAGCCAGCTCTTCGAGTGCGGCTGGGCCTGGGGCGTGGTGAAGGACGCGCCGGCCGTCGTCGACCTGGACGTCCCGGTCAACGGCCAGCCCGACGGCATCGCCGACCGGCTGCCCTACGTGTACTTCACCGTCGTCGCCCTGGACGGCATCCAGGACCTGTTCTCCGAGCGCACCCTCACCCTGGGGCTGCTCGACGAGGACCAGCAGAAGCTCGCCGAGGCGTTACGCCTGCGCTGGGAACTCAGCCAGCAGTACTGGTCGGCCATCGCCCGCTTCGGCACCGAGCGCTGGCCCCTGGAGGACCTCCCCTGGCAGACCACCGGTCTGCGGCTGGAGTCGGAGTACTTCTCCCTCACCGTGGCGGCCATCCTCGTCCACGACCTGATCCGCCGGAAGGCGACCGACGACGACCTCACCCGCACCGTCGCCATCATGGAACGCCTCGCCGACCGGGGCCGCGTCACCAGCCGGATGACCAGGAACGACCCCACCGTCCGGCTGCACCACCCGGGGGTCACCATGCCGCTCGCCGGGTCCGAGCGGTCCGGCGCGCCGCTGGAGTGGCGGATGACCGACTTCTCCGCCCAACTGCTCAAGCGGATCATCCAGCTCGCGGCACTCTCCCGGAACATCGAGGCACAGGACCGCCTGATCCGCCTGGGCGAGCAGGCGTTCGAGCACCTGTGGGACCGGCGGATCGAGGAGGGCGACGGAGCCGGCCTCTGGGACAACGCGGCAGCCGTCTTCCCGGACGCGTCCATCGGCCTGCGCCTCTCCTGGAGCATCACCGAGCGCATCACCGAGTGCCTGGTCGCCGCCCGCAGCCTGTACGAGCAGCAGCCCATCCGCAGCCCCGAACTCGCCGAGCTGGCCCGCGAACTGCTCAGCGAGGCCGCCCACCTGTTCGGCAAGGAACAGCTGGAGGCCTCCGCCACCGCCGACGGCAGCCGGGGACGGGCCATGCGAAGCATCGAGAGCCGCCTGGACCATGCCCGCGACCTGGTCGACGAGCGGCCCGCCACCGCGTTCGCACTCGCCCTGCCCGTGCTCCAGGAGCTCGACACCCTGGCCCAGGCCCGCGGTGCCGCCACAGAGGAGATGTGAGCCGTGCTCGTCTTCGCCGCCTCCGACAAGGGGGGCACGGGCCGTTCGGTCACCAGCGCCAACCTGGCCTATCAGCGCGCCCTCACCGGTGACCACGTGGCGTACGTGGACTTCGACTTCGGCTCGCCCACGGCCGCCGCCGTCTTCGACGTACCGAGCGCGATGCGCGGCATCGCGGAGCGGGGCCTGCACTCCTACCTGGAGGGCGAGGTCACGGAACCGGCCAGGATCGACGTCTGGCGGCAGACCGAGCACCCCCAGCTGCACGCCCGGCCGAACCAGTCCGGCCGCCTGGCCCTGTTCCCCGGCGACGCCGGCGGCGGCGAGTTCGTCACCGGCGAGGAGACCCTCGACCGGTGCGTCGACCTCCTGCTCAGGCTGAACGGCGAGTTCGACCTGACCGTGGTGGACCTCAGCGCCGGGCGCAGCTACGCCGTGGACATGGTCCTGGCGGCGACCGCCCACCCCCGGATGCGCTACGTCCCCTTCCGCTGGCTCGTCTTCCACCGCTGGACCCGGCAGCACGTGATCGCCGCCGCCGGGCTGGTCCACAAGGAACACGGCATCATCAGGGGCGGCGTCGACCGCGGGCACGACGAGGAGGCCCTGCGCGGCGCCATCCGGTTCGTCCGGGCCGCCGTGCCCGACCCCGACTCACCGCTGTGGGCCCAGGGTTCGCCCGCCCAGGCGGCCTGGATGCAGTCCTGCGACGATGCCCTGCGCCGGCTCGCCGCGGAACACCGCATCGGCGACAGCGTGGTGCTCGGCGCCGTACCGCTGGAACCCGTCCTGCAGTGGCGCGAGCAGCTGATCACCGAAGAGGACGTGCTCTCCACCCAGATCGCCAACAAGGAGACGCTCGAGGCGCTGGAGGAGATCGCGCGACGCCTGACCGACGACTCCTGCTGGGGGCGGCCATGACGGACGCAGTGTTCCGCGAGACCACCGCCGAACCGCGCACCCAGGCGGTGCCGCTGTCCCATCTCTCCCTGGAGCTGGGCCACCTCTACATGGAGGACTTCGAGGCCGGTCCGCAGCACCTGCGGCGGCACTTCGCGCAGGTACGGCCCTGGGCGGACGCGGCGCGGGCGGCGGCGGCCACCCAGACGGGCGGCAAGCGCCCCCGGATCAGCACCTGCTTCCTGATCGACGACTACTTCACCCGCTTCTCCAGCCCCGCCGAACTCGTCCCGCTGCTGCTGGCGGAGGCGGACCGGGCCGGGCTGGCCGTCGACTACCTGGCACGCGAGTCCGGCTGCGCGGTCGCCGGCAAGGTGCCGGTCGCGGAGGCGGTGGCCGGCCGGCTCGTCGAGGAACCCCCGCCCGGCAGCTACGGCCTGCGCCCGCCGGCCGCGCAGACCGGCTGGCTGGCCAATGGCGAGCGCAGCCCCGTCGCGCGCGCCCCGCAGGCGATGAGGGAGGCCGCCGTCTGGCAGCCGCCCAAGGAGACCGCGTCCCGCCGCCACTCCGTCTTCCTGGACGTCGAGCTCTGGAGCGACGCACCCGACGGGCAGCGCACCTGGTCCTGCCCCTTCCTCGCCGCGGTGTGGCAGCTCTCCCGCCTCGGGCTGCTGCGCACCGAGGGAGAGGCCGTCCTGACGCCCCAGCCGCACACCGCCGACGGCTTCCCCGAGGACTGGGACGAACTGCCCCCGCTGCTCCGGCTCAACCCCCGGGCGGACCCGTTCGCCGCGTACCGCACCTGCTCGGTGGTGCCCAACCGGTTCCTGCCCGTCGAGCACGCCGTCCGCGTCATCCTCGACCAGACCGAGGTGGACCCCGAAGCGCTGGGCCAGGCCGCCCGCCGGTCCGCCGGCGAGAAGGTGACCGTCCCCGACTCGGTCGCCGACCGCGTCTCCTACGTCTTCTACGCGGGGCCGTGACATGGGGCCGGCGAAGACCGCACCGCGTGTCGTGCTCGCCTGCGGCGAGGTCCGCACCTCGCTGCTGCCGGCCCTCCAGGCCCTCGACAGCCGGGCCGCCGCCCAGCTCCTCGGACTGCGCGCCGACGAACGCGTCCTCCTCTCCGAGCGTCCCAACCTCTACGGGCGCTCGCCCGACACCCTCACCGGCGTCGACTGCCCCCTGCCCAGCGCCAACGGCGCCCGGGTCCGCGCCGTCGGCACGGTCGCCGCGCGGGCCGTGCTCACCGAGGGACGCCTGCTCCAGTCCTCCGCGTACTTCATGGTGCCCGCCACCGGCCCCGACCACCGGCGGCCGTGGGGCCACTATCTGGTACGGCCCGGCGTGGTCGAGCCGTTCGGGAAGCTGCCCCACGAGGTGGTGGCCGAGGGCGTGCTGAACGGCGGGCGGCACGGCGATCTCGACGTCGGTCTGATCGCGGACGGACTGCACACCAGACTGCTGCGCCACCCCCTGCTCGACCACCGGCCGCCCCTCAGGTCCCGCCCCACCCGGCTCCGCTGGGTGGCCCTGCCCGCGGACCCGGGCGACGGCCCGTCGATCGAGCGGTTCACCCTCGCCGAGGACGAGCTGCGCACGGTACGGCTCCGGGTGCCCGAGGGCACCCCCAGCGAGGGGGTCGCCGGGCTCTGCGACGACCTCGCCCTGCACGACTGGCTGCTCACCACCGTGGTCCGCATCCTCGACGGCATCCGGCTGGGGGCCGGTGCCGGGGCGGCCGGAGCACCGCCGGTCCGGCAGCGGCCGAGGCAGCGTCCGGGGACGGGCGAGGAGCTTCCCGCCGTGGTCAGGGCGCTGCGGCCCGCCGTCGACCATCTGCTGCACCTGTGGATGCCGCGGGCCCGGGTGGCACAGGACCTGGCGCCGCTCTGGGACGCGCTGGAGGAACGGCCCGGCTTCACCCGGCAGTGGCAGACCCTCGTGCAGCGCATCCGCGACCAGCTCACCCTGCACGCGATCCCGTCCCCCCACCGGGAGGCGGACATGGGTCCCTGACCGGACACCGGGCAACCGCCGGACCCGGCCCCAAGCACATTTCCGCACCCCGATCCGACGCGTATCCCAACGGGGGGAAGAGCGAGATGAGCACGGCACCATCACCTGAGTCCGAGGGCACCCAGCCCGAACCCGGCACGGCGATTCCCGCACAGGCGGGACCGCCGGGCGACCCGGGCACCCCACCGTTACCCCCCTCGGCGGACGCGCCCGCCGCGCCCGCCGCGGCCGATGCAGGCGACGTGCCCGCCGCGGCCGATGCAGGCGACGTGCCCGCCGCGGCCGATGCACGCGACGCGCCCGTCGCGGCCGATGCACGCGACGCGCCCGACAAGCCGGGCAAGTGGCAGGGGCCGGCCGCATTCGCGGGGAAGCGCCGGCTCCTGGTCGGCCTGGTCCTCGGCCTCCTCGCCTGGGGTGTCGCCGCGCTGATGGCCCCGGACGCCGGTACGGGGCGGCAGCTCGCCGCCGCCGCGCTCTGCGCCGGTGCCGCCGTGGCCGTCCAGTACATCCTCGGCCCGGACCGCGAGGCGCGGGAGTGGCAGACGCGGGAGAGGCAGGACAGGTACAGGCGGGAACGGGAGAGGTGGGCCGAGCACACCCTGGCCGGGACCGCCGCCGAGGTGGAGAACACCGTGCGGGACGGTCTCCAGCGGTACGACGACGCCCTGAGGACCGGTCTCACCCGGCACACCGAGGAGATGCGGACCGGTCTGAGCCGGCACACCGAGGACATGAAGCAGCTGGTCGAGAACCGCTTCGCCCAGCTGGACCGGTCCCCGCAGCCCTACCCGCCGCTGGACCGGGTCCGCATGGACGGCATCCCCGAACTGGCCCAGCGTTTCGCCGACGTCCTGGCGCCCGGCTCCCCGCTCCTCTACTCCTTCATCCGGTCGGAGATGCAGCGGGTGATCGGGCACATGTCGGCGCTCACCCGGTTGAGCGTGGAGAGCCACGGGGAGAACCACGACTGGATGCTCAGCCTCACCCATGTCGCGGAGCAGTCGATCTGCGCCATCAGTACGTCCGTCGACCGGGAGTTCTGGAACAGCGAGCCCGCCGGCCGCTACCTCGACGCACAGAAGCAGGCGATCGAGGAGCACGGGGTGCCCGTACGGCGGCTGTTCCTGCTGGAGAGCGCCCGGGAACTCGACGACCGGCTGCTGCGGCTGTGCGACGAGCAGGAGGCGCTGCGCATCGAGGTGCGGGTGGCGGTGCTGCCCGAACTGCCGCCGCACATCCAGCGCGGCACCGCCAACGACTTCATCGTCTACGACGAGGAAGTGTCCTTCGAGATCGAGCAGGACCTGCGCGACGTCAACGTCAGAACCCGGCTCATCGCGGATCAGGACCACGTCCAGATGCAGATGAAGCGCTTCTGGAAGCTCTGGGAGGCGGGTATGAGCATCCGCGAACTGGAGGTGCGGGTCGACGACGAGGAGGACGGCACCTGGATGGTCGACCGCACCTGAGTCGCCGCCCCGCCCGGCATCCTCGCCGCGGCCCTGCTCTGCCTCCGCCCTGCCCATGCTCCCGTCGCCCCTTGGGGAGCAACCTGAGCGGGAGGTGCTCGCGCCGGTCGCGCGGGCTCGACGATACCGAGGTCGCCGAGGCGTTGGGGCTGAGTCGGTTCACGGCCGAAACCCGTATCAGCCGGATCATGGGCAAGCTCGCGGCCCGCGACCGGGCCCGGCCGGTCATTGTGGCCTACGAGTCGGGGCTGGTCGCACCGGGAACGCCGTGACGGACGGGACGGATGCCACGCCCTCCCGTACGCCGCGCTCGCCTCGCGTCAGAGGGCGTGCTGCAGCCAGCGCTGGATCGTGTCGTTGATGTTGCCGGGCAGGGCGCTGAGCCGGTCGATGGCCTCGCGGTCCTCGGGGAGCGGCGGGATACCGGCGGCGGTCAGGGCCGCGTGGAGTTCCAGCCGGCGCCGGTCCTGCGGATCGATGGCGATGTCCAGCCGCTCCGGCGGGTGCGGCGGCGCGATCGGGAAGTCGCCGTAGGCGCTCCCGTCGAAGGCGTACGGGTCGACGTAGGTGTGGTGGGGGCCGTACTCGTACGAGGTGGCGGTCACGTCGGTCTCCAAAGAATCGTGGTTCTACCTCATAGGAGACCGCCCCGGAGCCCGCCACAGGGGCAGACCCGCCGAAACGTCACGCCAACGGCGTCATAGCCAGGTCATCCTCCGGTCGGACCAACCGCTCAGCGGAAAAGCGGGAGTTGGGAGAAGCGGATGCGGGAGCGCCCCATGGCACGAACGGATGTGACATATGCGCATGCTTCACTCCGTATACCCGCTAAGGCGTGAATCACTCCGTAACCGTACAACTGCGCAGCATTCTCACAGGTCGTACACGCGCACCACGCGCACCACGCGCACGCCCCTGTCCCAGGGGCTATCCCCGGGCGGAGCCCCCTTCGGCGACGGCACCTGTGAACTCCGTCCAGGCCGTCGCGCCGATGACCAGGACGGGGCCGGCGGTCACTTTGCTGTCCCGGACGGGGACGATGCCGGGGAAGCCGTCGGCGACCTCGACGCAGGCTTCTCCGCCGTCGCCGCCGCTGTACGTGCTCTTGCGCCAGCGGGCGTTGCTCAGCTGGAACTCGCGCATCGTCTGTAGTCCTCCGCGGCCGATTCGATCAGGGGCAGGGACGCTTCCGGCGACAGTGCGGCGGCCCTGATGTGATCGTAGGACGCACGGATTCGCTTCACCAGTGCCGGTTCGTCCAGCAGGCTCCCCGAGAACACCCCTTCTGTATAGACCGTGGGCGGTGCGTCTTCGAACTCCATGAGCCACATCATCTTGCCCATGGCTGGGTGTGCCCCAGCAGAGAACGGCAGCATCTGCAACAGCACCGTGCGCTGCCGCATCAGGGCCGCGATGTGGTCGAGCTGGTGCGCCATGATCGCCGGTCCGCCTACGGAAGCGCGCAGTACCGTCTCGTGCAGTACCACCCAATACACAGGTCTTGTGGCGTCCTTGAGGATCTGAGTCCTGTCCACGCGCCCCTTGATCAGTTCCTCGATGTACTCGTCGGTGGCCAATGGGTTGCCTGCCAGGAACATCGCCCGTGCGTACTCCCGCGTTTGCAGGAGGCCGGGAACCACTGCCGGCGCGTACTCGCAGATTTCCGTCGCCAGACGCTCCAGCTCGGCTGCGTGCGAAAAGTACTCCGTGTACGTCTGGTCCTTGATGAGCTTGCGCCACATCCGCTCGAAAATACCGTCGGTTTGGAGTGTCTCGTCGATCCGCCGAGCCACGTCCAATTGAGGTTTCCGAATGGCCTGTTCGAATTGGCCGATGTAGCCCCCCGAAACGAACACCCTCGCTCCCAGCTCCACCTGCGTGAACCCCGACTCCTCCCGGCGTCGCCTCAGTTCCGTGCCGAAGAACTCCCATGCCGCCTGGCGTGAACCGTTGGCCATTGCCGACCCCTTTCCCAACCCCTTTGTGCAGCCTGTTACTTGTAGAGTGCAAAACTCTTCCGAGTGTAGGTTCCGGAGGGCACCTTAAGGACGGGAAGCGTGAAAGCCGAAGAGAAGGGGACCAGGGTGAAGGAACGGCACTCGGCGCTCTGCGTCGAAGAAGCGGAGGACGTGGTGAAAGAATTGCGGGCGTTACTCGCGAAGACCGGAATTGCTCTGCCGTCACGGCAGCTGTAGTTCGTGAGGCGTAAGGCAACGCGGCTGGTCAGCGTGGTGGATG
>NZ_JBHSPC010000011.1:69737-152076 GCF_042656345.1 Streptomyces incanus | reverse complement strand
CATCACCGCCGAGGGGCTACCCCGCCATACCCATCTGACCGTTGAGTTTTCCGGTCAGCGCCTCGGAGCACTGACATCCCATTGACTGTGAGTTCCTCGCGGTGGCGCTTGGTCAGCTGCCGGATGGCTTCGGCAGCGACTCCGAAGTAGGCCGCTACCATCGCCGTCGTCACGTGCATACCATCCGGGAGCAGTGACAGGGCCTTGACCTTGTCGAGTACGTCCGTGCGGTCCAGCACGCTGCTGCGCAGGGTCTGCGATTCCAGCAGTACTGATTCTTTGATCATCTTCTGCCCCTTCGGTTCTCGTGGTCGGAGCAGAACCCGGATGGCCCACCCCACCCGATCAACGAGCTGTGGCACGCGAAGGCACGAGCGAAGCGAGGACACGCGTTCAGGCTGGGTCCATGAAAGAGCCCCGGCCCGCTCCGAAGAGGGGGCCGGGGCTCCGTCGTGTCCGTCGTGCGCGGGTGGGGTCAGCCGCCGATGAGGCCGCCGAAGAGGTTGCCGTTGTCGCCTCCGCGGTTGTTGCCCTCGCCGTTGTTGCCCCCCTGCTGGCCAGCTGCGAACAGGGTCACCTTGTCGCCCTTCTTCACTTCCTGGCCCTCTTGCGGGTTGCTGCCGAACACGAAGGCGTTCTCATCGTTCGGGGCACCCTGGACGCCCTCGAGCTGCAAGCCGTGCTCGGCGAGGACTTGCTTGGCCTGGGCGACGGTGATCTCGGTGACCTTCGGCATCGCGAACTTCTCGTCCGCCGGGGCCTTGGCGATCTTGATGGTGACCGTGCTGCCCCGGTCGACGTCCGTGCCCGGGTTGAGGCTCTGCTCGAAGACCGTTCCTTCGGCCTGGGCCGTCGACTCCTCCTCCGTCTGGGTTCCGAGCACCAGGCCCTTCGACTCCAGCAGTGCCTTGGCCGCGTCGGGGGTCCTGCCCAGGAGGCTGGGCACGGTCACCTGGGATGTCTCCCTGGCGATGGTGAGGGTGACGGTGGATCCCTTTTCACGGGTGGTTCCGCCCGCGGGATCCTGGGCGAGCACGGTGTCCGGCGTCTCATTGGACTCCTGGCTCTCCTTCTCGGCCTCGAAACCCTTCTCCTTCAGGGCCTTCTCCGCGTCGGCGAAGCTGAGGCCCTTGACATCCGGAACCTCGACCTTGGGCGCCCCGGTGGACACCACCAGGTTGACGGTGGACTTCTTCTTGACGTCGGTGCCCGGCTTCGGGTCCTGGTCGCAGATGTTGCCCTTGGCCTGCTCCTCGCAGGGCTCCTCGGTGAACTTCAGGACCAGGTCGGTGTTGGCGGCCTGTTTCTCGGCGGCTTCCTTCGTGATGCCGATGAAGTTCGGGGCTTTGAGGTCGTCGTTGCCCACGCCTCCGTTGCCGGAGAAGACCCAGCGGCCGAGCAGGATGGCGCCGATCAGGACCAGGACGCCCGACGCGACCAGCAGGATCGTCGAGGTGTTGTTGTTGTTGTTCTTCTTCTGCTGGCGGCGCCGGCCGGGGCGGTCGTCGTAGCCGTAGCCGCCGTCGTCCGGGTTCATCGGCGGCAGCATCGACGTCGCGGCGCCGGAGTCCGAGCGCAGCGCCGTCGTCGCCTGGTCGTCGGGGTAGCCGCCGTAGCCGGCCGCGCCCATCGCGGCGGTGGCGGCGACGGGCTGGCCGTCGAGGTAGGCCTCGATGTCGGCGCGCATCTCGTCGGCCGACTGGTAGCGGTAGTCGGGGTCCTTGACGAGCGCCTTCAGTGTGATCGCGTCTATCTCGGGCGTGACCTCGGGGTCGAAGACGCTCGGCGCCTGCGGTTCCTCCCGGACGTGCTGGTAGGCGACCGCAACCGGGGAGTCGCCGACGAACGGCGGGCGGACGGTGAGCAGTTCGTACAGCAGACAGCCGGTGGAGTACAGGTCGGAGCGGGCGTCGACCTGCTCGCCCTTGGCCTGCTCGGGCGAGAGGTACTGCGCGGTGCCGATGACCGCCGAGGTCTGGGTCATCGTCATGCCGGAGTCGCCCATGGCGCGGGCGATGCCGAAGTCCATGACCTTGACCTGGCCGTTGCGCGTCAGCATGACGTTCGCGGGCTTGATGTCACGGTGGACGATGCCGGCCCGGTGCGAGTACTCCAGGGCCTGGAGGATGCCGATGGTCATCTCCAGCGTCCGCTCCGGCAGCAGCTTGCGGCCGCTGTGCAGGAGTTCACGGAGTGTGGAACCGTCGACGTACTCCATGACGATGTACGGGATGGAGACCCCGTCGATGTAGTCCTCGCCCGTGTCGTAGACCGCGACGATCGCGGGATGGTTGAGCGAGGCGGCCGACTGGGCCTCCCGGCGGAACCGGGCCTGGAAGGACGGGTCGCGCGCGAGGTCGGCGCGGAGCGTCTTCACTGCTACGGTGCGGCCGAGACGGGTGTCATGGCCGAGGTAGACCTCTGCCATGCCACCGCGGCCGAGCACCTGGCCCAGTTCGTACCGGCCGCCGAGGCGACGCGGCTCTTCCATAGCTACCTACCAGCCCTCTCCGTCGGTCCCGGCCGGCACGTTCGTGCGGCCGGAGGCTGCCGTCCGGGCCCTACCGTACCCGGCTCGCTTTGTGTGACCTGGCCAAGTACCGCAGCCGATACAGGACCGGTACCGCAACGTGCGCCGATGTGAAGCGGACGTGAGCGGGGTCACTGCTTGCCCTTGACGACCGCCTCCATCACGCTCTTCGCGATGGGGGCCGCGAGGCCACCGCCGGAGATGTCGCCACGCACGGCTTTGTCGTCCTCGATGATCACGGCGACGGCCACCGGTGAGCTGCCGTCCTCGCCCTTGGCGTAGGAGATGAACCACGCGTAGGGGTTCTCGCTGTTGTCCACACCGTGCTGGGCGGTACCGGTCTTGCCGCCGACGGTGACGCCGTCGATCTTCGCCTTGGAGCCGGTGCCTTCGGAGACGACGGTCTCCATCATCGACTGGAGGATCTGGGCGTTCTCCGCCGACATCGGCTTGCTCAGCTCCTCCGGGTCCGTCTTCTCGATGGTGTCGACGCTGGGGGCCTGGAGTTCGTCGACCATGTACGGCTTCATCAGGGTGCCGTTGTTGGCGATGGCGGCGGTGACCATGGCCATCTGCAGCGGGGTGGTGGCGGTGTTGAACTGGCCGATGGAGGAGAGGGCGGTCTGCGACTCGTTCATGTCGTCGGAGAAGACCGAGGCGCTGGAGCGGGTCGGGGTGAAGTGCTCCTCGGTGAAGCCGAACTTCTTGGCGTACTCGAGCATCTTGTCGTTGCCGAGTTGGGCGCCGATCTTGCCGAAGACGGTGTTGCAGGAGACCCGGAGCGCTTCGCGGAGGGTGGCGTTCTCGCAGGGGAGGTCGCCGTCGTTCTCCAGCGGGGTCGTGGTGCCCGGCATGATCCACGGCAGCGGCGTGTCCGTCTCCTCGTCCGCGCTCTTGTACAGGCCCTCCTCCAGGGCGGCGGCCGCGGTGAGGACCTTGAAGGTGGAGCCGGGCGGGTAGACCTCGCGCAGGGCCCGGTTCTGCATCGGGTCGTCGGGGTTCTCCGACTTCTGGAACTTCTTCCAGGCTTCGGCGTCCGCGTTGCTGTTTCCGGCGATCTCGGACGGGTCGTAGGAGGGGAAGGAGGCGAGCGCGAGGATCTTGCCGGTGGAGGGTTCGAGGGCGACGACCGAGCCCTTGCCGCCCCGCTGCTTCAGGCCGTTGTAAGCGGCCTTCTGCGCGTCGGCGTTGAGGGTGGTGACGACATTGCCGCCCTCCTTTTTCTTGCCCGTCAGCATGTCGAGCGTGTTGCGGAAGAAGAGGCGGTCGTCGTTGCCGGTGAGGATGCCGTCCTCGATGAACTCCAGATGGTTGGCACCGAAGGCCTGCGAGGCGTACCCGGTGACCGGCGCCCACATCGGGCCGTCCTTGTAGGTGCGCTTGTAATCGAAGTCGCTGCCAGACGTCTGCTTGGAACCGGTGATCGGCTTGCCGTCGACGATGATGTCTCCGCGCGGCTGCTCGTAGCGCCCGATGGCGATGCGTCGGTTGTGCTCGTTCTTCTGCAGGGCATCCGCCTGGACGTACTGGAGCCAGTTGCCGCGGATCAGAAGGGCGAGGACGAGGAGCCCACAGAAGATCGCGATGCGGCGCAGGGGTTTGTTCACGGTCGGACCACCTGAGTCATCTCGGCGTCTGGGTTGGTGGCGGGCGCGGGGGCCGGGCGGCGGGCGGTGTCGCTGATGCGGAGCAGGATGCCGATCAGGGCCCAGTTGGCGATGACCGACGACCCACCGGCGGCGAGGAACGGCATCGTCATACCCGTCAGCGGGATGAGCCCCATGACACCACCTGCTACCACGAAGACCTGCAGGGCGAAGGCTCCGGACAGACCGATCGCGAACAGTTTGCCGAAGGGGTCACGCGCTGCCAGGGCAGTCCGTACACCGCGCTCGATGATCAGCGCGTAGAGCAGGAGGATGGCCATGACGCCGGCCAGGCCGAGTTCCTCGCCGAACGTGGAGAAGACGAAGTCGGAGTTGGCGGCGAAGCCGATCAGATCGGAGTTGCCCTGCCCGAGGCCTGTGCCGATGACGCCGCCGGATCCGAACGACATGATCGACTGGCCGATCTGCTCACAGGCGCCGGAGGTTTTGTAGCAGCCGAACGGGTCCAGCCAGGCGTCGACGCGGGCCTGGACGTGGGTGGCGAACGAGGCCACGCCCACGGCGCCGGCGGCGGACATCAGCAGACCGATCACGATCCAGCTCGTCCGCTCCGTGGCAACGTACAACATGATCACGAACATGCCGAAGAACAGCAGCGAGGTACCGAGGTCGTTCTCGAAGATGAGGATGAGCAGGCTGACGGCCCAGATGGTGATGATGGGGCCGAGGTCCCGGCCGCGGGGCAGGTACAGGCCCATGAAGCGGCGGCTGGCCAGGGCCAGCGCGTCCCGCTTCACCATCATGTAGCCGGAGAAGAAGATCGCGATGATGATCTTGGCGAACTCACCGGGCTGGATGGAGAAACCGGCGACGCTGATCCAGATCTTGGCGCCGAACACGTCGGCGCCGACCCCGGGCACCAGAGGCAGCAGCAGCAGGAACAGCGCCCCCACCATCGAGATGTAGGTGTACCGCTGGAGAATCCGGTGGTCCTTCATGAGGACGAGTACCGCCACGAACAGAGCCAGCCCGACGGCCGAGTACAGCAGCTGGTTCGGCGCCGACGGGCTGAACGCCCCGTACAGGCGCTTCGCCAGGTTCTGCAACCGCTCGGACTGGTCCAGCCGCCAGATCACGACCAGCCCGAGACCGTTCAGCAGCGTTGCGAGAGGCAGCAGCAGGGGGTCGGCGTAGGCGGCGAACTTCCGCACCACGAGGTGTCCGACCCCCGCCATCAGGCCGAGCCCCAGCCCGTAGGCGAGCAGCCCGGAGGGGACGGAGCCGTCGATGGCCAGCCCCACGTTGGCGTAGGCGAAGACCGGGATGACGACGGCGAAGACAAGCAGCGCGAGCTCGGTGTTGCGCCGGCTCGGCGCCCCGATCGCACCGATCGTGGACGTGTGCTGCGCCGATGGGTTGGTAGTACTGCTCATCGTGTGACAGGGCCTCTCACGGCTTGCCTACTGCTTACCGCACAGCGAGACGACCTTCTGCTCCTCCTCCGAGAGGCTGGGGCCGGGGCTGGGAGTAGGTGCGGACGGGGGCGTGGACTTCTGCGGGGCCTCGGTCGAGCCCGAGGGGGTCGGCGTCGGCGAGGCCTTGGACGTGAAGGAGGCGGGTGTGGTTCCCGTGGTGCCTCCGGCCTCGCCCTCGCCGGTCTTGGCGCTGCTCTTGCTCTCGGTGGCACGGCGCTCGGCTTGCTTCCTGCACGCGGAGGCCTGGACCGCGAGTTCGTCGATCTTCGACCGGGCGCCGTGCAGGTCGCCGTCGGCGATGGTCGCCTCGACGAGCTTCCGCTGGTAGGGCGGCAGGTACTTGAGTTCGATCTCGGGGTGGTCCTTTTCGACCTTCGAGAGCGAGACCCAGGCCAGGTCCTGGCTGATGCCCTGGTAGAGCGCGACGTGTTCGCCGTTGGTGCCGACGTAGTACTGGGTTTGCGTCCAGCGCCAGCCGCTGTACACGCCGCCGCCGATGACGGCGAGGGTGAGCAGGCTGAAGAAGGAGCGTTTGAGCCACCGGCGGCTCTTGCGGGGCTTGACGAAGTCGCCCTCGTCGTAGCCGAAGCCGTCGGTCTGGATGAAGCCGGTCACGTCGCCGCTGCCGGGCGGGCCGAACTCGCCCCCGCCGCCGTCCTGGCCGCGCCTGCGGCCGAGTCCGGCGGCGCGGCCGGCCGGGGTCTGCATGGCGCTGTTGTCGCTGGGCTGGTTCTGGTTCTCGGCGACGGCGCCGACCACGACCGGAGTATCGGACAGCTGGCCGGCCAGGGTGTCACCGGTGTCGAGGTCGAGGACATCGGCGATGATCACGGTGATGTTGTCCGGGCCGCCGCCGCGCAGTGCCAGCTCGATCAGGGTCTGCACGGTGTCCTCGGGGCCCTGGTAGCCGGCGAGGGCCTCCTCCAGGGTCTGGTGGGAGACCACGCCGGACAGGCCGTCGGAGCAGATCAGATACCGGTCGCCCGCCCGGACCTCGCGGATCGACAGGTCGGGTTCGACGTGCTCGCCGCTGCCGAGGGCCCGCATGAGCAGGGACCGCTGCGGGTGGGTGGTCGCCTCTTCCTCGGTGATCCGGCCCTCGTCCACCAGCCGCTGCACCCAGGTGTGGTCCTGGGTGATCTGGGTGAGGACGCCGTCGCGCAGCAGGTAGGCCCTGGAGTCGCCGACGTGGACCATGCCGAGGCGCTGGCCGGTCCACAGCAGCGCGGTCAGGGTGGTGCCCATGCCCTCGAGCTGGGGGTCCTCCTCGACCATCATGCGCAGCTGGTCGTTGGCGCGCTGCACGGCCGTACCGAGGGAGGTGAGCAGGTCGGAGCCGGGGACGTCGTCGTCGAGCGAGACGATGGTGGAGATGGCCTCGGAGGAGGCGACCTCACCGGCCGCGGCGCCGCCCATGCCGTCGGCGATGGCGAGCAGGCGGGGACCGGCATAACCGGAGTCCTCGTTGCCCTCCCGGATCATCCCCTTGTGTGATCCGGCGGCGAAGCGCAGGGACAGGCTCATGCGCACCTCGCCCGTCGGCTCCGGGTACAGCCGGTCGTGTCGAGCCACACTGCCCACCCTCCGGTCGGGAGCGCGCCGGGGCCCGGGGTGGGGACCCCCACTGCGTGCTCGCTCCGCTCGCTCATTGTCGTACTACTTCCGCAGCTCGATGACGGTCTTGCCGATGCGGATCGGTGAACCCGGTCCGATCGGTGTGGGGGTCGTCAGCCTGGACCGGTCCAGATAGGTGCCGTTCGTGGAACCCAGGTCCTCGACGATCCACTGGCCGTCGCGGTCCGGGTAGATCCGGGCATGGCGGCTGGAGGCGTAGTCGTCGTCCAGCACGATGGTGCTGTCGTGCGCCCGGCCCAGCGTGATGGTCTGGCCCTGGAGCGCGACGGTGGTGCCCGTGAGGGTGCCCTCGGTCACGACCAGTTTGGTGGGGGCGTTGCGGCCGCGGCGGCCGCCCCCGGACTGCTGGCGCTGCGGCGGTGGTGCCTGCCGGGCGCTCTGTTGCGGCCGGGCGGCCTCCCGGCGTGCTCCGCGCTGGGTGACCCGTGTGCCGAACAGGTCACTGCGAATGACCTGCACGGCCACGATCACGAACAGCCACAGAACGGCCAGGAAACCCAGCCGCATGACCGTGAGGGTCAGCTCTGACATTGCCCCCGCTTCACCCTTCGGCTTGCCGGTAAATGATGGTGGTGCTGCCCACGACGATTCGCGAGCCGTCGCGGAGCGTAGCGCGGGTGGTGTGCTGTCCGTCCACCACGATGCCGTTGGTGGACCCGAGATCCTGGATCGTCGAGGGCGTTCCGGTCCGGATCTCGCAGTGCCGGCGGGAGACGCCGGGGTCGTCGATCCGCACGTCGGCCTCGGTGCTGCGGCCCATGACGAGCGTCGCGTTGGAGATCTGGTGGCGGTTGCCGTTGACCTCGACCCAGTACCGGGTGCGCCCGGCGGACGCGGGTGCGGCGGGGGGCCGCTGGCCGCCCGCGGGCTGCGGGTAGCCGTAGCCTCCGGGCCGGCCACCGGGCGGCGGCGCGGCCGGCATGGGCGGGGCGCCCGTGGGGCCGGCCGGCGGGTAGCCGTAGCCGCCGGGGGCGCCGGCGGGCGGGCCGCCCATGCCGGGCCCGGCGGGGCCGGGGCCCGTGGGGCCCGCCTGGCTGCTGGAGGAGGCGAGCGTACGGCTGCGCACCCGGTACAGGCCGGTGTCGAGGTCCTCGGCCTTCTCCAGGTGCACCTTGATGGGGCCCATGAAGGTGTAGCGCTGCTGCTTGGCGTAGTCACGCACCATGCCCGCGAGTTCGTCGCCGAGCTGCCCGGAGTACGGGCTGAGCCGCTCGAAGTCGGGTGTGCTCAGCTCGACGATGAAGTCGTTGGGGACAACGGTGCGGTCGCGGTTCCAGATGGTCGCGTTGTTGTCGCACTCCCGCTGGAGCGCTCCCGCGATCTCCACGGGTTGCACCTCGGACTTGAACACCTTGGCAAAGGTGCCGTTGACCAGGCCTTCGAGTCGCTGCTCGAACTTCTTCAGGACTCCCATGTGGCACCTCCTCCGTAGTCGCCGTCCTGTGTACTGCCCTGTCTTCTACTGCGTCTACTGCCCGGTGCACTGTTCCGTGCACCGCATAACTGGTACTGCTTACTGATCGTATCCACGCCCCGGTCGATCGGCTGGTTCCCCCTGCCCGCCCGGACCGACGGGTGTCGATGCTTGACGGAGCTCCCTCAGGGGCTTGCCTTCGAACTCTTCCGGCCGTGCTCGTGCGAGCCCTCTGCCATGGATCGTAGAGGGGGCTGCGGACCAGTGTCCCGCACCCGGCTGTGGACTCGGCCCGGCACCTGGGGAGACGGGGGTCACCGGTACGAGGTTGATACGTGAAGCGGTCCTCGTCGGTCCTCGTCGGTTCTTGTCGATACGCGTCGGTACGCATGGGTACGCGGCTGCCCGGGGCTGCCCGGCGAACGGGACATCCTGGGCGATGCGGGTGGGTGCGGGACGGCCGGTGCGGCGGTGTCACGGTGGTCGTCCGTGACGGCTCGGGCGGTCCGTGGGCTGCGTACGGGCCGCTCAGGGGCTGTTTGTGGCCGGCGGTGCGGCTCGGGGCGGGCGGGCCTGGGGCGGGTGGAAAGGGATGTGAATCCACCCCGATCAGCGTGCTAATGTTCACGTGTCGGAAGGCGCCGAACCCCTGCGGGGAAGGGCTGGACGACACGTTAGATGCGCGAGTGGCGGAATAGGCAGACGCGCTGGATTCAGGTTCCAGTGCCCGCAAGGGCGTGGGGGTTCAACTCCCCCCTCGCGCACATCGCGAAACGGGTCGCTGCACGTGGCGAAAGTCATGGCAGGGGCCCGTTTCTCGTTTGCTGCGGGTTGTGAGGCGATCACGACCCGGTTGAAGCGCGCAGGGGCCCCGTCCGTGAGTTATCTCACGGGCGGGGCCCCTGTTTCGTTTGTCCATGGTGCGTGGTGACGCCGTCGGGGATGGTGCGTCCGGCTGGGCAGCTCGTGTCAGGTGACCGGTCGGAGTCCGGTTCTCCGGCTCTCTTGTCGGGTGACGATGGTGCCGGGCAGGCAGCCGGGGCCGCCCTTGTCGGTGTTCGCCCTGCTCGCGGCCGCCGCGTTCTCCCCCTCCACGGCTTGCGGGCCGCGCGCCTGGAAGCCGTCCGGACCGGTCTGCCGGTTCGACAGGGCGTGGTGCACTGAACTGATCGGTTCGAATGCTCACTTCAGATGTGGCTGGATCTTGTCGGTCGACTTCGTGAACGTGTCGGCGGACCGGCCCACCCGGATCCCACCGGATGCGCCGATCTCGCTGAGTTGCGCCACGCCGCTCTCCCGGTCGGCCCGCCCGATCAGGGAGGTCGTCAACCGCACGGTCTTCGGATCGCCCGGTGCCGGATCGAACCCGAGACGCGGGTACTTCGACGAACCCACGCTTCATCCCTCTTTGTGCAGCTCTGCCGTGTTCCCGGCGCGAGGGGGAGCCGGACCGCCCAGGTGAGAGGGAGCAATCTGCGGGACGAGTGGTTTCGCCGTCATCGCGATGGCACCGCTACGACATCCCGGCACGGTCCGATGACGCCGCCTCAGGAGGCGAGATACTCCCCCGGCCCCGGCTCGAGGAACCGCTGAGGGGCGGTGCACAGGATGCCGAACGGCGTGACGCCCGCGACCCGCGGCACTCCTGGTGGAGTCCGCGGCCTTCGTCCGCGTCACCGAGCCGTACGGATGCCGGTACGAGGGGCTGTCCTCGCTCTCGTCCAAGGGAAGCTCCAACGCCTGCTTCGCCTTTCGACGTCTGCCGGAAGCGCGCGGAGCGGGCCGCCCGCACCGCCCGGCGGTATCCCACCACGTTCCAGAACGGCAATCCGATGGATGTGGGCGCGGCGTCCCCCGGCTCCCGCACGCGGGCCTGCGCGCCGCCCCCTCCGACCGCGGGCGGCGGACATGGCGGCACACGCCTGACGGTCGACCGATCGTCACGTAGGCCCTGGGGCAAGTGCGTCGGGTTCGCCCGATTCGCACGCCGAGAAATTTACCTCTTGTCGTACAACCGTTCACCTCATTCATGTGTCCAACACACGTATTACTCATCTCTCGGGCGGCTTTCGAGCCGCACCCTGGAAGGGGCATCGAGCAACCATGGTTCGACCGCTGCGTGCCGCGCTGCGCATACACACGTGGGGCGGCTTTGCGCTGGCGCTCCTGCTCGGGGCGAGCTATGCGGCGCTACCGCTGTTCGCTCTGCTTCCCCATCTGTGGGGGTTCATCGCCGCATCAGCCGTCAGCTATGTCACGGACGCGTGGCTGCACCGCGTCGAGCCCGCCTTCATCCGCCGGGTGGCCACGTTCAGGCTCGACCGGATCATGCGATTCCTGCTTCGTGACGCGCTGCTTCTCGTGCTGGCGGTGCGCATGGACGCACCCGAGCCCGTGCTGGTCGCCGGACTGCTCGTCCTGGGCGCCCAGTTCGGGATACTCGTGCTCTACACCGCGCTGCACCGCGTCATCCACCGGAAGCGGACGCTCCCGATCGCCGTGCGCAATATGGACATGAGCGACGCGGGCATCCCCAAGGCGCCGCTGCCCCTGCTGTACCGCCGCTACCTGCGCCGGCTGCTCCACCTCGACCTGCCGATGCACGCGGGGCTGCTCGCCGGTCTGGCGACCGCCGCATGGTCCCTCACCAAGGCCGGATACGCGGCGAGCCTCGGCCTGTCCGCTCTCATGCTGCTGGCCCTGGCCACGCAGGTGCGAACGGCCCGCCGGACGCCGGAGCGGGAGGAGATCATCGCCGCACTCAACCGGCAGCTGGCCGACTACCGGCCGGAGGTGGCCCTGTACTTCAGCTTCGCCGCGGTCTCCCGGAACTTCATGTACCAGGTCAACATGTGGATCGAAACCCTGGAGAACCTCGACCGCCGCCCGCTGATCATCCTGCGCGAACGCGCCTCCTTCTCCTACCTCAGCCGCACCCGCCTCCCGGTCGTGTGCGTGCCCAGAGCCGACGACCTGGCCCAACTGGACCTGCCCGACCTGAAGGTGGTGCTGTATCCGGGCAACGCGGGCAAGAACGTCCACATGCTGCGCGTCGCCGAGGCCAAGCACGTCTTCATCGGCCATGGCGACAGCGACAAGCTCGCCAGCAGCAACCGGGTCAGCAAGGTGTACGACGAGATCTGGGTGGCCGGACGCGCAGGCCGCGACCGCTACCAGCGGATCCGGCACGCCATCGACGACGCCGCGATCGTGGAGGTCGGCCGTCCCCAGCTGGCTCCGATCCGGCCGTACGACGAGCACATACCCGGCCCGCTGCCTGTCGTGCTGTACGCGCCGACCTGGGAAGGCTGGAGCGACGACGACTGCCACACCTCCCTGATCCCCATGGGTACGGCCCTGGTCAGTGCCCTGCTCGACGAGGGCGTACGGGTCCTGTACAAACCGCATCCGCTGACCGGCAAGCGCTCCGACGAAGCCGCGGCCGCCGATCAGGCCATCCGGGAGATGCTCGACGCCGACAACCGCCGACGCCAGTCCGCCGGCACCCTGCCCGGCCTCGCCGCCGGGCAGGAGCCGCGGATGCAGGAGATCAAGGAACGGCTCAACGAACTCGCCGGCCGCAACCGAACCGGCGACGACGCCCAGCAAACGCGCGACGCGCGGATGCCGGACCACACCGGCTCCGACGAGTGGCACGCACTGGAAGCCGAATGGCACCACCTCTTCTGGAGCCACACCGGCCCCCTCCGCCACCAGGTGATCACCGGCCAACTGCCCACCCTGTACGAGTGCTTCAACCAGGCGGACATCCTCATCAGCGACGTCTCATCCGTCGTCGCCGACTTCGTCGCAAGCCTCAAGCCGTACGTCCTGACCAACGCTCACGACCTGCCCGACGAGGAATTCCGCGCCGCCTACACCACCGCGGGAGGCGCCTATCTCCTCGACCGGGCCTGCACCCGGCTGCCGGAGATCCTGCGATCGGTGCGAGAGCCACGCCATGACCCGATGGCACTCGACCGGCACACGCTCAAGGAGTACGTCCTCGGCCCCGACCAGCCCACCTCGATGGAACGGTTCAACACCGCCGTCAACGCCCTCGCCGACACGGCCCTCCTCCATCAGCAGGAACATGCGCCGAGCGGCACGCTGTTGATACCGGCCCTCGACGCGAACCGAGCCGATCTGAGCTGACGGACAGGATGAACGGCGGCTGGTTCACCGTGGCAGGCGGGACGAGCACGGTCGGCCCGTTGCGGACGGGCGGACGGGCCGGGCTCGGCCGCTGAACACACCAGGCGGACCGGCGTTGTTCGCGGACCGCTGCGGCGAGAGGGGCCGTGGCGGCCGGGAAAAAGTCACTGGAGCCGGATGCCGAGGCCGCTGCGGCCGCAGCGGCCTCGGCCGGGTGCCGTGAGACGACGGCGGCTCGGTGGCCGGACGGCGATGTGATGGGCCTTGGGTGGGGTCGAACTTTTGCCCTAGGGGGAAACCGACGAGTTGGTTTGGTGTCGGAGTGGCGGACGAGCGCGGGCGGGCCGGAGTGCAAGGGCGGTCGGTCAGGGCGCGCCGACGAACGACCGGTACCAAGAGGCTGCCCGGGGGAAGACGTGGGCGAAGGGAGCGCCCGGGGAGCAGTCCAGGGTGTCCCAGAAGGTGTCGTCCCTGAACCAGTGGTCGACGGTGAGCATGCCGAGGTGGTGCAGGGCGCGTGGGGAGCCGGCGGCCCGCGCGTAGGCGGTCGCGACGTCGACCGGCGTTCCCTCGCCGGGCTGTTCCACCTGTGTGCAGACGGCCGCGAGCAGTTCCGACGCGGTGACCGGGTCCGGGTGGTTGACGTAGTGGACGCCGGGTTCGTGGGCCGGGGAGAGCGCCGCGGCGACGGCCGCGCGGCCCAGGGAGCCGACGTCGATCATCGAGTGCAGGGCCCCGCAGCCTGCCACGGTCGCCGACAACTCCCTCAGGAGTCCCACCAGTCCGGGGAGCACCCAGCGGTCGCCCGCGCCGTACACCAGGTGGGGTCGCAGCACCAGGCCGCCCGCGTCGAGGACGTGCCGCTCGGCCGCGGCACGGGTGCGGCTGGTGCTGGAGGCGGGGGCGACGGGGGTCTCGCCGGGCCGTACGCCGTGGAAGGGGCCCCTGCCGTGGACGGCGGCGGTGCTCACGTACAGGATGCGGCGCACCCCGCTGCGTACCGCCTCCTCCACCAGGGCCTTCGTGCCCTGGTCGTTGACCGCCGCGACGGATTCCGGGTCGCCGGTGATGCGCGAGGCGCAGTGGACGAGGACATCGACGCCGGCGCAACTGCCGTGCAGAGAGGCGGGGTCGGCGAGGTCGCCGGGGACGGTTCCGGCGGACGGGGGCGCGCCCGGGAAGGCGTTCGCTTGCGGGGCTTCGGGCCGTGCGCTCCCGGCGGGGGTGCGGCGGGACAGCAACCGGACACGGGTATATGGGCGTTGGCGTGCCGCGGCGGTGACCCGGCTGCCGATGAAGCCGGTGCCGCCCGTGATCAGGATGTTCACCGTCACGTCAGCGACCGTACTGGGGGCGGCCCCGGGGTCCGACGGTGGGGCGCCGAAGCGAGGGTGACGGTGAAGACGGGTTCGCCGTTCTGCAGGCCGAAGACCCGTACGGTCACCTCGCCTCCTTCGCCGTTGTCCTCCCGGTCGGGGCTCCTGGCTTCTTCGCCGGGTCCGCTCTTGTCGAAGACCTCGGTTTCGAGGAGGCAAGGGCTGTCCAGTTCGGTGTAGCGGTTGAAGGAGGAGGCCAGGTCGGACGGCAGGAAGACGCGTCCGCCGGTTGCCGCTGTCGCTGCCTGGCGGGCCGCCTCGAACAGAACCATGCCGGGGACGTGGTCGTTGGGCCGGGCGAAGAGGACGGGGTGACCGGTGTCGACGCGCAGGAGCCAGGTACCGGGGCGGTCCGAGCGGGAGAGGACGACGTCCTCCGCGCGGCGGCGGCCGACCAGTTCGTGAGGGACGGGGGGGAAGGGAGATATCGCGGTGCCCGGGCCGGCCGGCTGCCCGGCCCGCAGGCGGCGGTACGCGGCCGGCGAGGTGCAGCCCATGCTGCCGGTGCCCCGGGCGACGAGCCGTCCCGCGCGGTGGAACTCCATGATGGTCCGCATGCTGCTCAGGCCGCGGCCCCGGCGGCGTATCTCGGAGCAGACGACATCGATGGTGACCGGCTCCGCGGCGTCCGCGAGCAGCAGTTCGGAGGGGACGGTGGAGATTCCCAGGTCCCACATGACGAAGTGTGTGTCGAGGGGGGCGCCGAACTCGGCATGGGCGAGGGCCATCGCTGTCTGGCGCAGTGTCTCGGCGATGATCATCGGATCCTGGTGGAGGTCGTTCACGGGGCCGAAGAAGGAGTGGTCGGCGGGCCAGTGCGCGGTGACGCGGAAGTCGCGTTCGGACAGGCGGACCCATTCCGTCGGGAAGATGTCCGCCGCGCGGGTGCGGTGGGCGAGTTCCGTGGTGACCCGGGTGACGGTGCGGGCGCCGGCGGCCCGTCCAGCGGTGGTTGCGGGCGCGCTCCGCTGTCCGGTCCGGTCTTCCGTGGGTGTGCTTGTGGCACCTGACTGCGGCATGAGGAACCCTCCGGATAGAAGGCCTGGCTCCGGTCGACTTCGCACTAAGATACGGACGAGCCGGTTTTTTTCAAGGGTGATCCACACCGTTGGAGACGAGCCCACCAGCCCACGCGCCCGCACGGCATCGTGGTACGGCGGTATGCCGACCGTACGGCTACCGCATGGCTACTTCACGGCGATCCACGAGATCCACCGAGATCAGGAGGCACCCGATGGCGCGACAGGAGCGCGCGATCCGCACACGGCGGACCATTCTGGCCGCGGCCGCGGCCGTCTTCGACGAGCGCGGGTACACCTCGGCGACCATCGGCGAGATTCTGGGCCGAGCAGGGGTGACCAAGGGCGCGCTGTACTTCCACTTCGGCTCCAAGGAGGAGCTGGCGCTCGGCGTTTTCGAGGAGCAGCTGGCGGTGACCCTGCCGCCCCAGTCCAGCAAGCTCCAGGAGCTCGTCGACTCCGGTCTGGTGCTGGCCCTGCGGCTGTGTACGGATCCACTGGTGCGCGCCAGTGTCGGACTGGCCCTGGACCAGGGAGCGTTGGGGCTGGACCGGACCCCGGCGTTCCGGATGTGGATCGACCAGACCACCCGGACCCTGGCCGAGGCGAAAACGGGGGGCGAGCTGCTGCCGCACGTCGAGGTGACGGAGACGGCGGAACTGCTGGTCGCGAGCTTTTCGGGAGTGCAGCTCCTCTCGCAACTGCGCTGTCAGCGACGGGACCTGGAACACCGGGTCGTGGTGCTGTTCCAGCACATGCTGCCGGGCATCGCGGTGCCGGCGGTGCTGGCCCGGCTGGACATCTCGGCGGACCGCGGCCGACGGGCCCTCGAGGCGGGGCGGCTGGAGCCGGCCACGGGGAATGTGGCCGCCGAGGCAGGAGTGGGACAGTGGGGCAGCGGGACGGCTGGGCGGGTATGACAGGCGGTCACCGCGGCCCGGACGACGGGGTGGACGGTGGTTGCGGGGTGGGGGGTGGCAGGGGCGCGGGTGGGTGACGGAGTTGTCCACAGCACCGGAGTTGCCCACAGGGCCTGACGTGTTTCGGCCACCGGGCTGTACGGTCGGCACGGTTGATGTCATGGCCCGCGTCGAGGCCCGTGTCGACATCGAGACGGGACGACCGGCGGCGGCCGTTCGGGTGCGGCGCGGCCGACGTGTGGGTACGGGCGTACGTGTGGGCGTACGGGGAGGCGGTTGTGGTGACCGAGACGGGTGCCGACGGGGTCGGGACGGGCAGGGCGACGGAGCAGGTGGAGCCGGGCCTCGCCGCCGGTGAGGTGCGGCGGCTGCCGCGCGTACCGGGTTTCGCGGTGTGGCCGCCCGAGGGCTCGGCCAAGGCGGACGGCAAGGCTTTGCGCCGGCTGGTGCCGCGCAGTGCGCACTCCGCTTTCGACCCGGATCCCTCCCGACCCGACGCGGTCAGCGCGGTCGAGGAGTCCAGCCGTGGCCGGCTGCCCGAGCTGACACCGATACGGGTGGGCAGGATGGCGGCGACACCGTTCGCCTTCCTGCGCGGAGCGGCGGGCCTGATGGGTCACGACCTGGCCCGCACTCCCATGACGCGGATCCGCGCGCAGCTCTGCGGTGACGCGCACGCGGCGAACTTCGGCCTGTACGGCGACGCGCGCGGTGGGCTGGTCATCGACCTGAACGACTTCGACGAGACGGTGTGGGGCCCCTGGGAGTGGGACCTCAAGCGGCTCGCCACCTCGCTGGTGCTCGCGGGACGGGAGGTCGGCGCGGACGAGGACACCTGCCGCAAGGCCGCCCGTGACACGGTGGGCGCCTACCGTCGCACGATGCGGCTGCTGGCCAGGATGCCGGTGCTGGACGCGTGGAACGCCATCGCCGACGAGGAGCTGGTCTCCCAC
The DNA here is from genome assembly GCF_042656345.1 of Streptomyces incanus. Classification (NCBI taxonomy): domain Bacteria; kingdom Bacillati; phylum Actinomycetota; class Actinomycetes; order Kitasatosporales; family Streptomycetaceae; genus Streptomyces; species Streptomyces incanus. The sequence goes on along the minus strand of NZ_JBHSPC010000011.1, from coordinate 134,992 downwards.
ACCGACGCGCACGATCTGCTCGGCACGCTGGAGCGGGTCTACGCGAAGGCCCGCGCCAACACCAGCGGCCGTTTTGCGGCCAAGTCCACCGAGGCGACGGAGGACGGCGGACGCCGCTTCGTCGACGCCCCGCCGGTGCTGCGTCGTGTCCCCGACGCCGAGGCCCTCGCGGTGGCCTCCTCCCTGGAGCAGTACGTCGGCACCCTCCAGCCCGACCGGCTTCCGCTGCTGGCCCGGCACGCGGTGCAGGACGTGGCGTTCCGCGTCGTCGGCACGGGCAGCGTGGGCACCCGCTCGTACGTCGTGCTGCTCCTCGACCACCGGGGTGAGCCTCTTGTCCTCCAGGTGAAGGAGGCCCGCGCCTCGGCGCTGGTGCCGCATCTGCTGACGGCCGGCTTCGACGTGCCCGACGCCGGCCACGAGGGCCGGCGCGTGGTCCTGGGCCAGAAGCGGATGCAGGTGGTCAGCGACAACCTGCTGGGCTGGACGACCGTCGAGGAGCGGCCCTACCAGGTACGGCAGTTCCGCAACCGCAAGGGCAGCGTCGACCCGACGGCCCTGTCCGCCGACCAGGTCGACGACTACGCCCGGATGACCGGCGCGCTCCTGGCCCGCGCCCACTCCCACAGCGCCGACCCCCGCCTGATCGCGGGCTACTGCGGCAGGAACGACGAACTCGACGAGGCGATGGGCGATTTCGCCTTCCGCTACGCCGACCGCACGGAGGCGGACCACGCGGACCTGGTGGCAGCGGTCCGGTCGGGCCGGATCGCGGCGGAGATGGGGGTCTGAGCACCGCTTCCGTCCCTCCGGAGGCTCTCCGGAGGGCCTCCGGAGGCCTACGGGTTCCCCCACGCGGTTCGTCAAGGGAATCGTGTCCCTGGGGGCGCGGTGGCTGATCTGTTGTGGGACGACGTCAAGTGCTTCTTCGACCCGGAACTGCCGGGGGCGCTGCCGGACCTGTGTACGCCTGATGCCTCGGCGCAGGACTGGCGGGCGGTTCTCGATCTCGTCGTCGCGAGTGCTTGGAGGCGCCGGTGCTCCGAAGGCGAGGCGGTGCTGCCCGGTGCTGCCGATCCCGAGGGCGGAGGACGTGCTGTCCCGCCCGGCTGACGCCGAGTGCCCGGCCCTGAGGGTGTGGCCCGCGGCCGGTGTGCCGGCGGTCTTCCGCTTCCGCGCAGCGGAAGAGAGCGACTTCGATGTGGATCCGCGGGAGCTCCAGGGCCAGGAACGACCCGATGTGTTCTGCGGGTTCCTGCGGACGCTGGGGCGGCGGCCGGGCAAGCCGGTGATCATGGATGCTGAGGGCGGTGACGACAGCCTCCGGTGCTTGGGGACGACGTCGAGGCCGGCCGGGTGAGAGGTGGGCGGGACCGATGGGGCCATGACCCTGGTCGGTTCCTGGTCGGCCGGGTGGAGAGGTCGCCCGGCTGCCGGGGGGCAGGGTGGGCGGCGTCAGGAAGCAGGGTGAGGGGATTCGGGGGTGGCGGTGGTGGCCTACGCTGTTCGGGTGACGACCTCGGAGGGTGAGCAGGGCAGCGGCGGCGCCGGTGCGGAGCAGGCGGCGGCCGGCGGTGGTGCGCAGCGGCCCGAGGCGCGGTTGGAGCAGGCTGTGCGGGCCGCGGAGCAGGCGCTGATCGAGTTCGAGATCGCGGTGGACACCTTCCGCATCGAGGTCGAGAACTTCTCCCGGCTGCACGAGCAGCGGCTCGGCCCCGTGTACGCCCGCCTCGAGGAGCTGGACGCCCGCATCCTGGAGGCCAAGGCCGCCCGCAGCGGTGATCCCGAGGACCGTCGGCTGGCCGACGACGCGCGCTCCCGGCTGCAGCCGATCCCCGGTGTGGAGGAACTGCTGGGTGGCTGGATGGACGGCAACGGTCTCTTCCCGGAGGCCGCGGCCATGCTCACCGACCAGCCCGTCCGGCCTCCGGAGCGGGTGCGGCCCAGCGAGGAGGCCCGCAAGCTCTACCGCGACCTCGCCCGCAAGGCGCACCCGGACCTGGCGCAGGAGGAGGCGGAACGCCACCGTCGCGAGGAGTTCATCACCCGCGTCAACGCCTCCTACGCCCGCGGCAGCGAGGCCGAGCTGCGGGAGCTCGCCGCGGAATGGGCGGCGGGCCCGAAGCTGAAGGAGCAGGCCCCGAGCGCCGGCGACGAGCTCTATGCCCGGCTCGAATGGCTCGCCCAGCGCAAGGAACTGCTCACGCTGGTCGCGAAGGAGCTCGGGGAGGGCGCCATCGGCTCGATGCTCCGGCTGGCCCCGGACGACCCGGACCGTCTCCTGGAGGAGATCGCCGAGCAGTTGCGTGCCCAGGTGGCCGAGCGTGAGGCGGAGCTGGCGGCCCTGGAGGCCCTGGAGGGCTGAGTTCCGGTCCGGTGGACGTGAGTCCCGGGCCGTGGTTTCCGGTAGCGTCGGGGGCATGAGTTTTGCGACTGGGGTGCCCACGGTCGGGGTCTCGGACCTCAAGGACGGCGACTTCCTGCTGGACGTCCGCGAAAGCGACGAGTGGACGTCCGGTCATGCCGAAGGGGCGCTGCACATTCCGATCAGTGAGTTCGTCGCCCGTTACGGCGAGCTGACCGAGGCGGCTCCGCAGGACGGCCGGGTGCATGTGATCTGCCGTTCCGGCGGGCGTTCGGCCCAGGTCACGATGTATCTGGTCCAGCAGGGCATCGACGCCGTGAACGTGGACGGCGGTATGCAGGTCTGGGAGTCCGCCGGGCGCCCGGTCGTCACCGATGACGGACAGCCCGGACACGTTCTGTAGGAATCGGAAGGGCGGCGGCGGCCATCACGCGCGGCCGCTCCTTCGGCCCAGTACGGCGGGCTCGGCCCAGGGGACGCGTCACCGGCAGATCTCTCTCCCCCGGCCCGGTGCTTCCTCGTGTGCTGCCACCGGGCCGAGCGAGAGGTCCAGGTGCTTGGTGGCGAGGGCGGGGCCGGGGTCGCACCGTGTCCCCGGTGCCGGTGCCGGCGTCCGTCAGCGGTCGAAGTCCAGTTCCACCCTCTCCGTCACCGGATGCGACTGGCAGGCCAGTACGTAGCCCGCGTCGGTCTCCTCCGACTCCAGCGCGAAGTTGCGGTCCATCCGCACCTCGCCCGAGACGAGGAAGGCGCGGCACGTTCCGCACACCCCGCCCTTGCAGGCGTAGGGGGCGTCGGGGCGGTTGCGCAGCACCGTCTCCAGCAGGGACTCGCCGGCCTGGACGGGCCAGGTGCCGCCGCGTCCGTCGAGCAGGGCGGTGACCGTGCTGTGGACGGGGGCCGGCGTCGTGGGGGCGGCCGGTGCGCCGGTGTCCACGTGGAAGATCTCCTCGTGGATGCGGGAGCGCGCCACACCCAGGCCGCGCAGGGCCCGTTCGGCCCCCTCGACCAGCCCGTACGGGCCGCACAGGAACCAGCCGTCCACCTGTCCCACGGGCAGCAGGGCCGGCAGCAGGGCGGCGAGCCGCTCCTCGTCGAGCCGTCCGGAGGGCAGCCCCGCCTGCTGCTCCTCCCGCGAGAGCACCGGCACCAGCTGGAACCGGTCGGGGTAGCGGTCCTTCAGGTCGGCGACCTCCTCCAGGAACATCGTCGAGGCGGCTGTCCGGTCACTGCGGATCAGGCAGAACCGGGCCCCGGGCTCGCGCTCCAAAAGGGTCGAGACGATGGAGAGCACCGGGGTGATGCCGCTCCCGCCGACGATCGCCGCGTACCGGCCGGGCGCGGGCAAGAGGGTGAACCGGCCCGCCGGGACCATCACCTCCAGCTCGTCCCCGACGCCGACCTCCTTCAGGGCGTACGTCGAGAAGGCGCCGCCCTCGACCAGTCGCACCCCCACCCGCAGCGTGCCGGGCCCCGCGCCGTCGGGGGCCGGGGAGCAGATCGAGTAGGTGCGCCGGATGTCCTCGCCGTCGGCCCTGCGCCGCAGGGCCAGATGCTGGCCGGGTGCGTAGCGGTACTCCTCGCGCAGGTCCGGCGGGACGGTGAGGGTGAGGGCGACGGAGTCGTCGGTGAGCCGGTCGACGGCGGCCACCCGGAGCCGGTGGAAGCGCGCCATCACAACTCCTTGAAGTGGTCGAACGGTTCACGGCAGGCCAGGCACCGGCGCAGCGCCTTGCACGCGGTGGACGAGAAACGGCTGAGCAACTCGGTGTCGGCGGAGCCGCAGTGCGGGCACCGCACGGGCTCCGGCGTGGGCTCGTCCGCTCCGCCCGCCCGTGGGTCGCGGGCGCGGGTCGGCCCGAGAGCCACCGCGACCGCACCGGACGCCGGCCGTACGCGCGGCGGGGCGATGCCGAACTCCCGGAGCTTGCGCCGCCCTTCGTCGGTGATGTCGTCGGTCGACCAGGCGGGCGCGAGCACTCTGCGGACGGTGACCTCGCGCACCCCGTGATCGCGCAGCACCCGCGCTATGTCCGCCGACATCGCCTCGACGGCCGGGCACCCCGTGTACGTGGGGGTCAGTTCGACCTCGACGGTGTCCGCCCCGTGCGCGTGCACCGCGCGCACCACGCCCAGTTCGCGCAGGGTCAGCACGGGCAGTTCGGGGTCGGGCACCGAACCGGCCAGTTCCAGCAGTTCCGCCTCCAGCGGGGTGGTGGCCGCCGGGGTCACCATGTCGCCCCCGGGTGACTGCGGTGCAGGTGCTGCATCTCGGCGAGCATGTGGCCGAAGGACTCGGTGTGCAGCCCTTGGCGCCCGGCACCGGCCGCCCACGCACCCGTACGCGGGCTTTCGGGCACGGTGAGCGTGGCCCGGCGCAGTATCTGTGTGATCCGCTCCAGCCAGGCCGTCTCCAGGGCCGGCCAGTCGACGCCGAGGCCCTCGACCGGCTGGAACATCTCGCCGGTGTACCGCCACAGCGCGTCCACGGCCCGCTGCATCCGGGTGTGGCCTGTGTCGGTGCCGTCGCCGAGCCGCAGGGTCCATTGCTCGGCGTGGTCGCGGTGGTAGGCGACCTCCTTGACGGCCTTGCCGGCCAGCGGTGCCAGCGGGCCGCCCCCGGCGGCGAGTTCCGTGTGCAGGAGGTGCTGGTAGGTGGAGAAGTACAGCTGGCGGGCGATGGTGTGGGCGAAGTCGCCGTTCGGCTGCTCGACCAGCTGGAGGTTGCGGAAGGCGCGCTCCTCGCGGAGGAACGCCAGCTCGTCCTCGTCGCCCGCCAGCGACAGCAGGACGCGGGCCTGGCCCAGCAGGTCCAGCGCGATGTTGGCGAGGGCGACCTCCTCCTCCAGCACCGGGGCGTGGCCGGCCCATTCGCCCAGGCGGTGGGAGAGCACCAGGGCGTCGTCGCCGAGGGCGAGCGCGGCCGCCGTGAGGACGGTGTCCTGGGCGGGTGTCGTCGTCACAGGTGCCGCACCCCCTCGGGGATCTCGTAGAACGTCGGGTGCCGGTAGGGCTTGTCGGCGGCCGGTTCGAAGAACGGGTCCTTCTCGTCGGGCGAGGACGCGGTGATCGCGGACGAGGGAACGACCCAGATCGAGACGCCCTCGCCGCGCCGGGTGTACAGATCGCGGGCATTGCGCAGGGCCAGCTCCGCGTCCGGGGCGTGCAGGCTGCCGGCGTGGGTGTGGGACAGTCCCCGGCGCGAGCGCACGAAGACCTCCCACAGGGGCCAGTCGATGTCGGTCATGCGCGGATCGCTCCTGTCTCGCCGGTCGTGTGCTTGGCCGTGTAGGCGACTGCCGACTCCCTGACCCAGGCGCCCTCCTCGTGGGCGCGCCTGCGCCGGGTCAGCCGCTCCTCGTTGCACGGGCCGTTGCCCTTGAGGACGTCGCGGAACTCCGCCCAGTCGATCGGGCCGAAGTCGTGGTGTCCCCGTTCCTCGTTCCACCGCAGGTCCGGGTCGGGGAGGGTGAGGCCGAGCGACTCGGCCTGGGGGACGCAGATGTCGACGAAGCGCCGGCGCAGCTCGTCGTTGGAATGCCGCTTGATCTTCCAGGCCATCGACTGCGCGGAGTGCTGGGACTCGTCATCGGGCGGGCCGAACATCATCAGCGACGGCCACCACCAGCGGTCCACCGCGTCCTGGGCCATCGCGTGCTGCTCGGGGGTGCCGCGGCTCAGGGCCAGCAGTAGCTCGTAGCCCTGGCGCTGGTGGAAGGACTCCTCCTTGCAGATGCGCACCATCGCGCGCGCGTACGGGCCGTACGAGCAACGGCACAGGGGCACCTGGTTGGTGATCGCGGCGCCATCCACCAGCCAGCCGATCGCACCGACGTCGGCCCAGGTCAGCGTGGGGTAATTGAAGATCGACGAGTACTTCTGACGGCCGGAGTGCAGCTTGTCCAGCAGCTCGTCGCGCCCCGTGCCGAGGGTTTCGGCGGCGCTGTAGAGATACAGGCCGTGTCCGGCCTCGTCCTGCACCTTGGCCATCAGGATCGCCTTGCGGCGCAACGAGGGCGCGCGGGTGATCCAGTTGGCCTCCGGCTGCATGCCGATGATCTCGGAGTGGGCGTGCTGCGCGATCTGCCGGACGAGTGTGGCGCGGTAGGCGTCGGGCATCCAGTCGCGCGGTTCGATCCGCTCGTCGGCGGCCACGGCCGCGTCGAAGGCGCGCTCGTACTCCGTGCTGCTGCCTGCGCCGACGCTGTCGACTGCTGTCGCCATGAGGTCCCCCTCGACCTGGGCTCTTCTCGACCTGGGCTCTTCTCGGGTTCTCCCCGGAACACGCTCCCGACCGATCGTTCGGTTCGTGCGATTCCATGGTGAGACGGGGGCCGCGAGGTGTCAACAGTTGTGGATAACCTGCGGGGGGCGGGAGCGTCCCGGCGGGGCGGGCCCGCCTGTGGGCAACCGGGCCGGCCGTGGATGTGGTGACGGCCACGGAATGTGCGGACCGCTGGATCTGTGCCGCGATGGCCGGTGCTGAGTACCGTTCCCGTGCGACGCTGCGAAGCGGTGTGCGGGCGGCACGTCGTTCTCGCACGCCGGACGGCGGCGGCGATCGACCGGGATTGGCGATCGACCGGGATTCGGGCCGGGACCGTGGGCACCGGGACTGTGGGGACGGGGCGGGATGGACGCGTACGACGAGGGCTCGCACGCCCGGCACGGGCGGACCGGGCCGGGCGTGCCGAGCGACCCTGCCCCGACCTCCTTCCCGCCCGCTCCCGCACCGGTGCCCGCCGGCCAGGACGATTCCCGGCCCTCGGACGCCCCTCCGGCCCCGGACGCGGATCCCCCACCTCCTGAGCCCCGTACCGGCGTGGCCGCCCTCTCCCTCCGCCATCGGATCGCCGCCGCCGTGGCGTTCGGGATCGTCGCCGCCGTCGTCTGTGTGCACATAGGCATGACGTTCCTCCACGTCGCGCCCGCGAACACGGTCTCCAAGGGGCACGCCGAGGCGATCGAGGACTGGATCTACCCGGAGTTCGAGCAGAACTGGAAACTGTTCGCGCCGAACCCGTTGCAGCAGAACATCTCCGTCCAGGTCCGCGCCGAGGTCCTGACGCCGGACGGGGGAGTGCGGACCACCGGCTGGTACGACCTGTCCGCCGAGGACGGCCGGGCCATCGACGGCAACCTCCTGCCCAGCCACACCCAGCAGAACGAGCTGCGCCGCGCCTGGGACTTCTTCGTCGCCACGCACGACGGCGAGGACCGGCCGGTGGGGATGCGCGGCACGCTGGCCGAGTCGTATCTGCGCCGGATCATGGTGATGCGTCTCGACCGGTCGGAGGCGGCCGGGCCGGGCGGTGTCGTCGACCGGATCCAGGTCCGCTCCCGCACGGCCGACGTGCCGCCGCCGGAGTGGAGCGAGGAGGAGGTCTCCACGAAGCTGGTGTACCGCACGCTGCCCTGGTGGCCGGTGCCGGAGGACGAGGCCCGGGGAGGCATCGGGTGAACCGCTTCCTGCTCAAGGTCTCCGGCGCCGCCGCGCGGGTCACCGATTCCGCCCTCGGCCCCCATCAGACCGCGGTGATCCGGATCGGCTTCAGCGCGACCTGGCTGCTGTTCCTGCTGCGTGAGTTCCCCCACCGCCAGGAGCTGTACGGGCCCGACGGCCCGTGGGACTGGGACCTCGCCGATCAGCTCGTCGGGTCCAACGGCTCCTTCACCGCGCTGCTGTGGTCGGACGGCCAGGGCTGGTTCGAGGCCCTCTACCTGCTCGTGGTGGTGTGGAGCGTCCTGCTGCTGCTGGGCTGGCGCACCCGCACCATGTCGGTGCTGTTCATGGTGGGCGTGCTGTCGCTGCAGAACCGCAGCGTCTTCATGGGCGACGGCGGCGACAACGTGCTGCACCTGATGTCGGTCTACCTCGTGTTCACGCGCTGCGGCCAGGTGTGGTCCCTGGACGCGAGGCGCGCCCGGCGCACGGACGAGGCACGCGCGCGTGGAGAGCGGCCGCAGGACCGGACGGGCCCCGCGCTGTGGGGGGTGCTGGGCTTCCTGCTGCTCTTGGCGACCCTGGCCGGCCGGATGGACGGCGACTGGTTCGTCCCGGCGCTGCTGTGGGCCGTATGGTCGGCGCAGGCGCTGTGGTGGCTGGTGGGGCGCTACGCAAAGACCCCGCAGCCGCGCGGCCTGCTGGATGTCGTCGCCAACATCGTGCACAACGGCGCCCTGCTGGTGATCATGGCCGAGGCCTGTCTGATCTACGCCACGGCCGGCTGGTACAAGATCCAGGGCTCCCGCTGGCAGGACGGCACCGCGGTGCACTATCCGCTGCACCTGGAGTACTTCTCCCCCTGGCCGGCCCTCGGCGACCTGCTGACCGCCAGCGGCACCCTGGTGATGCTGGTGACCTACGGGACGGTCGTCGTACAGGTCGCCTTCCCGTTCACCCTGTTCAACCGGCGGGTCAAGAACGTGCTCCTGGCGCTCATGATCACCGAGCACGCGGTGATCGCCGTCGCCCTGGGGCTGCCCTTCTTCTCCCTGGCGATGATCGCGGCCGACGCGGTCTTCCTGCCGACGTCGTTCCTGCGCCGCCTGGGCAACGCCTTCGGGCGCGCCTGCGCGTGGGTACGCACTCGGATACTCCGTGTCCTGCCGCCGCGCACGCGCGCGGTCGGTGCGCCGGTGCCCGTACCCAGGACGGGGAGTCCGGGAGAGCCGGTGGACCACGTAGCGCAGGTGGAGCAGGTGGATCAGATGGATCACGTGGACAGGGAGGAGCAGGCCGGTCAGGGGCCGGCCGCCCCCATGCCCGGGAAAGCACCCGGCACGCGCCCGTAGGCTGCACGTCATGGCCGCCCCCCAACGCGACACCGGTCCCGACAACGACACCGGTCCCGACAACGACACCGGTCCCGACAACGACACCGGTCCCGACAACGACACCGGTCCCGACAACGACACCGGTCCCGACAGCGACTCCGTGCCCCCTGAGGCCCCCGCCCAGGACACCGCCCCCGCGACCCGCTGGCACCGGCACAGCGGTGGTGCGGTTCTGCTCGACGGCTTCCACGCCCTCAAGCACGCCGTGCGCTTCGGGGCCGAGGTCGAGGTGGCGGTGACCGCGGACCGGGCCGCCGCGCTCGCCCTCGCCGACGAGCTGGCCCCGGATGTCCGGGAGGCGCTGGCGGCGCTGCTGGCTGAGGTGCCGTACGAGACGTACGCCTCGCTCGTCCCGCGCCCGCATCCCACCGCCGTCGCCGCCCTCGCCGTACGGCCCTCCCGCGCGGGCAACCTGGCCAGGCTGGCGCAGACCCCGCGCACCGCGCCCGTGGTGGTCCTGGACCAGCCGCGCAACCTGGGCAACGCGGGTGCCGTGATCCGGCTGGCCGCCGGTTTCGGGGCGACCGGGGTCGTCACCACCGGCACCCTCGACCCCTGGCATCCCACGGTCGTGCGCGGCGGGGCCGGGCTGCACTTCGCGACCGCCGTGGAACGGCTGGCCGTCGACGAACTGCCCGCCGGCCCGGTGTTCGCACTCGACCCGGAGGGCCAGGACATCCGCACGCTGAAACTGCCGGACGACGCGCTGCTCGCCTTCGGCTCGGAACGCAGCGGGCTCTCGCCCGAGCTGCGCGCGCGTGCCGACCATCTGGTGGCGCTGCCGATGCGCCCCCAGGTCTCCAGCTACAACCTCGCGACCAGTGTGGCCATGACGCTGTACCACTGGAGCGCCACCGGGGGCGCACCCGCCTGAGCGCCTCCCGCGCCGGCCGGGCCTACGCCTCCCGGCGCACCTCGATCACCCGGAAGCGGTTGGCCACGAACGCGGCGTCGGTGAGGGCCGCGTTGGCCGCCGGGTTGCCGCCGGAGCCGTGGAAGTCGGAAAAGGCGGCCGTCTGGTTGACGTACACCCCGCCGGTGAGGTTGAGGGAGAGCTGGGCGGCCTCCTCCAGGCAGACCTCCCGCACCTCCTCCTCGAACTCCGGGGAGGTCGTGTACGCGCCGACGGTCATCGCGCCCTTCTCGCGGACGGTGCGTCGCAGCAGCTCAGCCGCGTCGGACGCCGAGTCGACGGCGACGGCGAAGGAGACCGGTCCGAAGCACTCGCTCATGTAGGCGGCCTCGGCGTCCGGCTTCGCACCGTCCAGCTTCACGATCACCGGCGTACGGACCACCGCGTCCGGGAACTCCGGGTGGGCGATCTCGCGGGAGGCGAGGGCGACCTCACCCAGACCGGCGGCGGCCTCCAGTCGAGCCTTGACGCCGGGGTTGACGAGCGCGCCGAGCAGGCCGCCTGCGCGCGCGTCGTCGCCGAGCAGACCGTCGACCGCACGTGCCAGGTCGGCGACGACCTCGTCGAAGGACTTGGGGCCCTGGTCGGTGGTGATGCCGTCGCGCGGGATCAGCAGGTTCTGCGGGGTGGTGCACATCTGGCCGCTGTAGAGCGACAGGGAGAACGCCAGGTTGGCGAGCATGCCCTTGTAGTCGCCGGCCGATTCCACGATCACCGTGTTGACGCCGGCCTTCTCCGTGTACACCTGCGCCTGGCGGGCGTTGGCCTCCAGCCAGTCGCCGAACTCCGTGGAGCCGGTGTAGTCGACGATCCGGATCTCCGGACGCGTGGCCAGGGGCTTGGCGATGCCCTCGCCGGGCCGCTCGGCGGCCAGCGCCACCAGGTTCGGGTCGAAGCCGGCCTCGGTGAGCACCTGGCGCGCGACCTGGACGGTGAGCGCGAGCGGCAGCACCGCGCGGGGGTGCGGCTTGACCAGGACCGCGTTGCCGGTGGCGAGGGAGGCGAACAGGCCCGGATAGCCGTTCCACGTCGGGAAGGTGTTGCAGCCGATGACCAGGCCGATGCCGCGCGGGACCGGGGTGAACCGCTTGGTCAGCGCCAGCGGGTCGCGCTTGCCCTGCGGCTTGGTCCATTCCGCGGTGTCGGGGGTGCGCACCTGCTCGGCGTACGCGTACGCCACCGCCTCCAGGCCGCGGTCCTGCGCGTGCGGGCCGCCGGCCTGGAACGCCATCATGAACGCCTGGCCGGAGGTGTGCATGACCGCGTGGGCGAACTCGAGCGTCCGGTCGCTGATCCGCTTGAGGATCTCCAGGCAGACCACCGCGCGGGTCTCGGCGCCCGCGTCCCGCCAGGCCCGCATCCCGGCCCGCATGGCGGGCAGCAGCGCGTCGAGGTCCGCGTGCGGATAGCTGACGCCCAGTTCGACGCCGTACGGGGAGGTCTCGCCGCCCACCCAGTCGTCGGTGCCGGGCTGGCCGAGGTCGAGGCGGGTGCCGAGCAGCGCGTCGAAGGCGGCCTTGCCCGCCGGGAGATCCAGGCTGCCGTTCTCCCCGTAGGCCTTGGGGTGCTCGGGGTGCGGGGACCAGTACGCGCGCGTGCGGATCGCTTCCAGCGCCCGGTCCAGGGTGGGCCGGTGCTGGGTGGTCAGCTGCTGCGCGGTGAGTTCGGCGGCCATCGGGGACCAACTCCTCGTCGAGTTCGGGGACCGGGCAAAGCCTTGGGCAGGAGGTGGGGGGCGGGGACATCGGAAGCCGACGGTGCCGGACGGCGGGGACGGCTTCCGGTGCCGGAGGGAAGGGCGTCGGAGGCAAGGGATGTCGGAAGTCGGGCGTTCGGAGTTAGAGTAACCGAACGATCGGTCGGGACAAGGGGGTCCGCCGCATCTGTGGACAAGCCCGTGCGGGAGGATCGCGCACATGACAGCACTCGACCTCAGCAGCCCCGTGGCCGTCGTCGGCACCGGCACCATGGGCCAGGGCATCGCCCAGGTCGCACTGGTCGCGGGTCATCCCGTGCGGCTGTACGACGCCGCCCCCGGCCGGGCCCGGGAAGCGGCCGAGGGGATCGTGGCCCGGCTCGACCGGCTCGTGGCGAAGGAGCGGCTCACCGCCGCCGACCGGGACGCGGCCCGCGCCCGTCTGCTGCCCGCCGACGACCTCGCCGCACTCGCCGACTGCGCCCTGGTCGTCGAGGCCGTCCTGGAGCGCCTGGACGTCAAGCAGGAGCTGTTCCGCGCGCTGGAGAACGTCGTCTCCGACGACTGCCTGCTCGCCACCAACACGTCCTCCCTGTCGGTCACCGCCATCGGCGGCGCCCTGCGCGTCCCCGGCCGCTTCGTGGGCCTGCACTTCTTCAACCCGGCGCCGCTGCTGCCGCTCGTCGAGGTCGTCTCCGGGTTCGCCACCGACGTCACCTGCGCCACGCGCGCGTACGAGACGGCCCGCGCCTGGGGCAAGACGCCGGTCGCCTGCGCCGACACCCCCGGCTTCATCGTCAACCGCATCGCCAGGCCCTTCTACGCCGAGGCCTTCACGGTGTACGAGTCCCAGGGGGCCGATCCGGCCACCGTCGACGCGGTGCTGCGCGAGTCCGGCGGCTTCCGCATGGGCGCCTTCGAACTGACCGACCTCATCGGGCAGGACGTCAACGAGTCCGTCACCCAATCGGTGTGGCAGTCCTTCTTCCAGGACGTGCGCTTCACACCGTCCCTGGTCCAGCGCCGGCTGGTCGAGTCCGGCCGTCTCGGCCGCAAGAGCGGCCGGGGCTGGTACGACTACGCGGACGGCGCCGAGCGCCCCGAGCCGCACACCGCGGAGCGGGCCGGGCCACCCGCGTACGTGGTCGCCGAGGGCGATCTGGGGCCTGCCTCGGACCTGCTCGCCCTGATCCGCGAGGCCGGAATCCAGGTCCGCACGGAGGACGAGGACAACGGCACCCGCCTGGTGCTGCCCAGTGGCGGCCAGCTGGCGCTCGCCGACGGCCAGACCTCCGTGGAGTACCGCGACGTCGTCTACTTCGACCTCTCGCCGGACTACCGCGGGGCCACGCGCATCGCCCTGTCCCACTCCCGGACCACCTCCGCGCGGACCGTCGCCGAGGCCACCGGACTGTTCCAGGCGCTCGGAAAGAAGGTCAGCGTCATCGAGGACGTCCCCGGCATGATCGTCGCGCGCACGGTGGCGCGGATCATCGATCTGGCGCATGACGCCGTCGCCAAGGGCGTGGCCACCGAGGAGGACGTCGACACCGCGATGCGCCTGGGCGTCAACTATCCCCTCGGGCCCTTCGAGTGGAGCCGCCGCCTGGGCAGCGGATGGGCCGGCTCGCTCCTGGAGGACCTGCACGAGCGCGATCAGTCCGGCCGCTACGCGCCGTCCCTCGCGCTCTACCGGTACGCGTGCGCCACCGAGAAGCGGGAGGACACCCCATGACCACCGCCAGGCGCGACACGTACACCCCGGAGTCCCTGCTCTCCGTCGCCGTCCAGGTGTTCAACGAACGTGGCTACGACGGCACCTCCATGGAGCACCTCTCCAAGGCCGCCGGCATCTCCAAGTCGTCGATATACCACCACGTGGCGGGCAAGGAGGAGCTGCTGCGGCGCGCGGTGAGCCGGGCGCTGGACGGGCTCTTCGGCATCCTCGACGAGGAGCACGCGCGCGTGGGGCGTGCCGCCGAGCGCCTGGAGTACGTCGTACGGCGCATGGTCGAGGTCCTGATCGCGGAGCTGCCGTACGTGACGCTGCTGCTGCGCGTGCGCGGCAACACGGGCACCGAGCGGTGGGCCCTGGAGCGGCGGCGCGAGTTCGACCACCGGGTGGCGGCACTGCTGAAGGCCGCGGCGGCGGACGGGGACGTGCGCGGCGACATAGAGGTGCGCCTGGTGACCCGGCTGGTCTTCGGGATGATCAACTCGATCGTCGAGTGGTACCGGCCGGACGGACGCGGCATGAGCGAGCGCGAGGTGACGGACGCGGTGGTCCAGCTGGCCTTCGGCGGGCTGCGCGAGGCGTCCTAGGGTCTTTCGTCCGGGTCGGACCGGGTCAGGGAGCGGGGTCCGGTGCCGGGGGCACCGCCCTGGGGACCGACGACAACGCGGCGAGGCGCGGTGCCGGGGCCCGCGAGCCCGGCCTGGATCCACACGAGAGGCCCTGGCTCCAGGGCCGGCCGGCGCGGTCCTCGCAGGGGCAGTTCCGCGTGGGGCAGTTCCGCGTGGGGCTGTCCGGGAGCGGTCCCGGGCTTGTCCGGCGGTTCACCCCTGTGGTTCCAGGTCCTCCTCCTCGAACACCAGCAGGGTGCGCGTGCTGAGCACTTCGGGGATCGCCTGGAGCCGGGTCAGCACCAGCTCGCGCAACGCCCGGTTGTCCGGGGTGTGCACCAGGAGCAGCACGTCGAAGTCGCCGCCCACCAGGGCGATGTGGGAGGCGCCGGGGAGCTGCCGCAGCTGCTCGCGGACCGTGCGCCAGGTGTTCTGGACGATCTTCAGTGTGATGTACGCGGAGGTGCCGTGACCGGCCCGTTCGTGATCGACGCGGGCGCCGAAGCCGCGGATGACGCCGTCCTCCGCGAGCCGGTTGATCCGGGCGTAGGCGTTCGCGCGGGAGACATGGACCCGGTCGGCGACGGACCGGACGGACGCGCGGCCGTCCGCCTGGAGCATGCGCAGGATGTCCTGGTCTATGGCGTCCAGGGGGCGCGCGGGCGGCAACGGCCCGCTCTCTTCCGGACTCTCGGCCATTTGTTCAGACGACACCCGGCCCCGCCTCTCCGCCATGGACGTACTGCGTCCATCTCAGGCTGTGGAGAACCGTTTGTCCACAGCCTGGTGCCACCCGTAGCCAAAATGTGCCGGCGACCGAACAATCGGTTGGTGGGGCGCGTCACAGACGCCGCGCCTCTTCAAGCCGCTCCCACGAGGAGGTGCCGTCATGACGGTCATGGAGCAGCGGGGCGCGTACCGGCCGACCCCGCCGCCCGCCTGGCAGCCACGTACCGACCCCGCGCCGTTGCTGCCCGACCCGGAGCCGTACCGCGTGCTCGGCACCGGGCGGGCCGACGCGGCCGACCCGGAGTTGTTGCGCCGGCTGTACGCGGAGCTGGTGAAGGGCCGCCGTTACAACGCGCAGGCCACCGCGCTCACCAAGCAGGGCCGTCTCGCGGTCTACCCCTCCAGCACCGGTCAGGAGGCCTGTGAGGTCGCCGCCGCGCTGGTCCTGAAAGAGCAGGACTGGCTCTTCCCGAGCTATCGCGACACGCTCGCCGTCGTCGCGCGCGGGGTGGACCCCGTCGAGACCCTCACCCTCCTGCGTGGTGACTGGCATACCGGCTACGACCCCTACGAGCACCGGGTCGCGCCGCTGAGCACGCCGCTCGCCACCCAGTTGCCGCATGCCGTCGGACTCGCGCACGCCGCCCGCCTCAAGGGCGACGACGTGGTCGCGCTGGCGATGGTCGGCGACGGCGGGACCAGCGAGGGCGACTTCCACGAGGCACTGAACTTCGCCGCCGTGTGGCGGGCGCCGGTCGTCTTCCTCGTCCAGAACAACGGCTTCGCGATCTCCGTCCCGCTCGCCAAGCAGACCGCGGCCCCGTCGCTGGCCCACAAGGCCGTCGGCTACGGGATGCCCGGCCGCCTGGTCGACGGCAACGACGCGGCCGCCGTGCACGAGGTCCTGGCCGACGCCGTGCGCCACGCGCGCGCGGGCGGCGGCCCGACCCTGGTCGAGGCGATCACCTACCGCGTGGAGGCCCACACCAACGCCGACGACGCGACCCGCTACCGGGGCGAGGCCGAGGTGGAGACCTGGAAGGAGCACGACCCCGTCGCGCTCCTCGAACAGGAACTGACCCGGCGCGGTCTGCTCGACGACGACCGCGTCGCCGCCGTCCGCCAGGACGCCGAGACCATGGCCGCCGACCTGCGAGCGCGCATGAACCAGGACCCGGTACTCGACCCCATGGACCTGTTCGCCCACGTCTACGCCGAGCCCACCTCCCAGCTGCTGGAACAGCGGGAGCAGCTGAGGGCCGAGCTTGCGGCGGAGGTCGAGGCCGAGGCCGGACCCGCACCCGAGTCGGGGAGGACGCAGAGATGACCACCGTCGCCGCCAAACCGGCCACCATGGCGCAGGCGCTCACGCGCGCGCTGCGCGACGCGATGGCCGCGGACCCGTCGGTGCACGTCATGGGTGAGGACGTCGGCGCCCTCGGCGGTGTCTTCCGCATCACCGACGGACTCGCCGAGGAGTTCGGCGAGGACCGCTGCACGGACACCCCGCTGGCCGAGGCAGGCATCCTCGGAACGGCCGTCGGCATGGCGATGTACGGGCTGCGGCCGGTCGTGGAGATGCAGTTCGACGCGTTCGCCTACCCGGCGTTCGAGCAGTTGGCGTCGCACGTCGCCAGGATGCGCAATCGCACGCGTGGGACGATGCCCCTGCCGCTCACCATCCGCATCCCCTACGGCGGTGGCATCGGCGGCGTCGAGCATCACAGCGACTCCTCCGAGGCGTACTACATGGCGACTCCCGGGCTCCATGTCGTCACGCCCGCGACCGTCCCGGACGCCTATGGGCTGCTGCGTGCCGCCATCGCCTCCGACGACCCGGTCGTCCTCCTCGAACCCAAGCGTCTGTACTGGTCGAAGGACTCCTGGAACCCGGAGCGGCCGACGCTCGTTGAACCCTTGGGCCGTGCGGTGGTGCGGCGCTCCGGCCGGAGCGCCACGCTCATCACGTACGGGCCGTCCGTTCCCGTCTGCATGGAGGCGGCCGAGGCGGCCCGTGCCGAGGGCTGGGACCTGGAGGTCGTCGACCTGCGCTCGCTGGTGCCGTTCGACGACGAGACGGTGTGCGCCTCGGTGCGGCGGACGGGACGCGCGGTCGTCGTCCATGAGTCGGGCGGATTCGGCGGTCCCGGCGGCGAGATCGTGGCCCGGGTCACGGAGCGCTGCTTCCATCACCTGGAGGCGCCGGTGCTGCGTGTGGCAGGGTTCGATCTCCCGTATCCGCCGCCGATGCTGGAGCGTCACCACCTGCCCGGCGTCGACCGGATCCTGGATGCCGTGGGGCGTCTGCAGTGGGAGGTCGAAAGCTGATGGCACAGGTGCTGGAGTTCAAGCTCCCCGACCTCGGTGAGGGGCTCACCGGGGCGGAGATCGTGCGCTGGCTGGTCGAGGTCGGCGAGGTCGTCGCCGTCGACCAGCCGGTCGTCGAGGTCGAGACGGCCAAGGCCATGGTGGACGTGCCCTGCCCCTACGGGGGCGTGGTCACCGCCCGCTTCGGCGAGGAGGGAGCCGAGGTGCCGGTGGGCGCCCCGCTGATCACGGTCGCGGTGGACGGCCCGGCCGACGACGACGGCCGTCCGGCGGGGGAGCCGCGTCCCGCAACGGATGTCTCCCGTGCCGACAGCTCCCGTGCCGGCAGTTCGCGTGCGGAGGGCCCACGCTCGGAGGGCTCCGGCAATGTGCTGGTCGGTTACGGCACTTCGGAGGCGCCGGCCCGGCGTCGCAGGGTCCGGCCGGGACAGCCGGCGCAGAGCGCGTCGGCCACGCCCGCCACGCCCGCTGAGCCCACTGAGCCCACGACGAACGGTTGGGCCGCCGCCGCCGATGACGACGGACGGGCACCCGCTGCCCGGCAGGCCCGTACCGCCGGGGCGGTGGACGGGCCGGTTCCCGTGATCTCGCCCCTGGTGCGCCGGCTGGCCCGGCAGAACGGCCTGGACCTGCGGGAGATGGCTGGTTCCGGGCCCGAGGGGCTGATCCTGAGGGCGGACGTGGAGTACGCGCTCCGGGCCGCCGGAACGCAGGCCGGCAAGGGCCGGACGCCCACCGCCGAGCCGCACCCGCGCGTGCCGCAGACACCGGCACAGACCGCGGCACAGGCACAGACCGTGCCGCGGACACCGGCACAGGAGCAGGTGCAGGCGCACATACCGACCGTCGGTGCCCCGGAGGCCACCCGCATCCCCCTCAAGGGCATCCGCGGTGTCATGGCCGACAAGCTCTCCCGCAGCCGTACCGAGATCCCCGACGCGACCTGCTGGGTGGACGCCGACGCGACCGAGCTGATGCGGGCGCGGGACGCCATGAGGCGCTTCGCCGAGGAGCGCCCCCAGAGCCCCGTGGCCGGCGGGCCGAAGATCTCCGTGCTCGCCCTGCTGGCCCGGATCTGCACCGCCGCGCTGGCTCGCTTCCCCGAGCTCAACTCCTCCGTGGACATGGCGGCCAGGGAGGTCGTCCAGCACACGGCCGTGCATCTCGGCTTCGCCGCGCAGACCGAGCGCGGGCTCGTCGTCCCTGTCGTACGGGACGCGCACACGCGCAACGCGGAATCGCTGACGGCGGAGTTCGCCCGGCTGACCGAGGCGGCCCGCACGGGAACACTGACGCCGGCGGAACTCACGGGCGGCACGTTCACGTTGAACAACTACGGCGTCTTCGGCGTCGACGGTTCCACCCCGATCATCAACCATCCCGAGGCGGCCATGCTCGGCGTCGGCCGCATCGTCCCCAAGCCCTGGGTGCACGAGGGCGAGTTGGCGGTGAGGCAGGTCGTGCAGCTCTCGCTCACCTTCGACCACCGGGTCTGTGACGGCGGCACGGCAGGCGGCTTCCTGCGGTACGTGGCGGACTGCGTGGAACAACCGGCGGTGCTGCTGCGGACGCTGTGACGTCCTGTTCTCCCTGTTCTCCCTGTCCGTGTTGTCCGTGCTCTCCGTGCCCCCGCGTTCCCCGTGCTCGCGGGGGCACGCATACTCGGGGGGTGACCGAGTACGAGCTCCCGGGTGCTCCTGGAGCCGCTGGCGACCGCGACCGCGACCGCGCCCGTGACCGCGACCTCGCGCCGGGCCGGGCGGCGCCCGCCGCGTACGACGAGTCCGCCGCGCCCCGCAAGCGCCCCACGCCCGCCGTGCCCCTCGCGTACGACGCCCTCGTGCTGGCCGGTGGAGGTGCCCGGCGGCTCGGGGGTGCGGACAAGCCCGGGGTGCGGGTGGGCGGCCGATCGCTGCTCGACCGCGTGCTGGCCGCCTGCTCCGGTGCCCGCACCACCGTCGTCGTGGCCGACCCCCGGCCCACCTCCCGGCCCGTGTCCTGGGCGCGTGAGGAGCCGCCGGGCGGCGGACCGCTCGCCGCGCTCGACGCGGGGCTCCGGCTGAGCACCGCGGAGTACGTCGTGCTGCTCTCCGCCGACCTGCCGTTCCTCGACGGACCCACCGTCGACGAGCTGCTGACCGCCCTTCGAGCGAGCACGGCGGACGGGGTCCTGCTGACCGACGCCGACGGCCGGGACCAGCCGCTCGTGGCCGCGTACCGGACGGCGGCCCTGCGTCGCGGACTGGCCGTGCTCGCCGAACGGCACGGCGCGTTGACCGGGTTGCCGCTGCGCCGGCTGACCGGCGCGCTCGACCTCACCCGAATCCTCGGCCCGGTGGCGTCGTTCGACTGCGACACCTGGGACGACATCGCCGCCGCCAGAGCACGCATCAGGGAGCATGGACACGTGTTGGATGAATGGATTTCCGCAGTCAAGGACGAGCTGGGCATCGAGCTGGACGTCGACACCGGCGTCCTCCTCGACCTCGCCCGTGACGCCGCCCATGGTGTGGCCAGGCCGGCGGCGCCGCTGACCACCTTCCTCGTCGGTTATGCGGCCGCCCGCGCGGGCGGTGACCAGGAGGCCGTTGCCGAGGCCGCGCGCAAGGCCGCCGCCCTCGCCACCCGCTGGGCCGACGAGGACACCACCGACGCCGCGCCCGCGCAGCCCGCGGACAGGCCGTCCGACGCCGCTGACACGGCCCCTGGTGGGGCCCCCGACCCGGCCCAGGCTCCCGGCACACGCCCGGACGCCGAATGAACGCGCCCGAGCCCCGAGCCGACAAGGGCGCCGGGGCCACCGACGATGCCGAGGATCCCGATGATCTCGACGTCGAGGAGGCTCTCGCCCTCGTGAACGAGGTCTCCGGCCGGATCCCCGGTGACCCCGCCCGCACCCGCACCCCCCGGCGGGGCGGGCCCCGGCCCGCCGCGGACGGCCGGAGCCCCGCCGGCCGCCACTCGCGCCACGACGACCGCCACGCCCTCTCCTGGACCGAGGCCCGCACCGTCGCAGAGCGCGCCGCACGCCGGGGCACCGGCAGTCGGGCCGCCCACCGTGCCCCGGCCCCCGTGCCGCTCGACGCCGCCCTCGGCCTCACCCTGGCCGCCCCCCTCACGGCCCTCACCGACCTGCCCTCCTTCGACACCTCGGCCATGGACGGCTGGGCGGTCTCCGGCCCCGGACCCTGGGCAGTGCGGGAGGAGGGCATTCTCGCCGGGCACGCCGAGCACCCGCCGCTCACCGACGGCGAAGCCGTCCGTATCGCCACCGGCGCCCGTGTCCCCCCGGACACCACCGCCGTCCTGCGCAGCGAACACGGCCGTACCGACGACAACGGCCGGCTGCACGCCACCCCGCCCCGAGCCACCTCGCCCCGGCCGGCGGGCGCACCCCACGCCGGGCCCGCCTCCGCGGTCGCGCACGGTCAGGACATCCGCCCACGCGGCCAGGAGTGCCGCAGCGGCGAGCAGCTGCTGCCCGTCGGCACCCTGGTGACCCCGGCCGTGCTGGGCCTCGCCGCGGCCGCCGGATACGACACGCTCAGTACCCTCCCCCGCCCCCGCGTCGAAGTCCTCGTCCTCGGCGACGAACTGCTCACCGGAGGCCTGCCGCACGACGGACTGATCCGGGACGCCCTCGGCCCGATGCTGCCGCCCTGGCTGCGCGCGCTCGGTGCCGAGGTCACCGCCGTCCGCCGGGTCCACGATGACGCGCAGACGCTGTACAAGGCGATCACGAGGTCCGACGCCGATGTCGTCCTCACTACCGGCGGTACCGCCGCGGGCCCGGTCGACCACGTCCACCCGACGCTGCGCCGCATCGGCGCCGAACTCCTCGTGGACGGAGTAGAGGTGCGTCCCGGCCACCCCATGCTCCTGGCCCGGACCAAGGAGAACCAGTACCTCGTCGGCCTGCCCGGCAACCCCCTTGCCGCGGTCTCCGGGCTGCTCACGCTCGCCGAACCCCTGCTGCGGACCCTTGCGGCCCGCCCCGCCCCCGAGCCGTACATGATGCCGCTGCGGGACGCGGTTCATGGACACCCGCACGACACCCGGCTCATCCCGGTCGTACTGCGCGGTGACGTAGCCCTGCCGTTGCACTACAACGGCCCGGCCATGCTGCGTGGCATCGCGGCGGCCGACGCCCTCGCGGTCGTCCCTCCGGGCGGCACACACCCCGGCCAGGAGGCGGAACTGCTCGACCTGCCCTGGGCGTCCGGGGGAATCGGGGTGTGTTTCACGTGAAACTTTCGGGTGAGGACGCCATTGCCCGCCAGGCGGACGAGCACCTGGTGACCCATCGGGTGAAACTGCCGAGGAAGGTGGTCGAGCACCCGATCCGCCAGGTCACCAAGCGGCTGTCCATGGCGTTGCTCCTCCTCGTGGTGACGGCGTTGATCGTGTACGCCGACCGCGACGGCTACATCGACAACTCCGACGGCACCCTCGACTTCCTCGACGCCTTCTACTACGCGACCGTCACCCTTTCCACCACGGGATACGGCGACATCACTCCGGTCAGCGACGCTGCCCGGCTGACCAACATCTTCGTCGTCACGCCGTTGCGCGTGATGTTCCTGATCATCCTGGTCGGCACCACCCTCGAAGCCCTCACCGAACGCACGCGGGAGGAGTGGCGACTGAACCGCTGGAGGTCCACGTTGCGTGATCACACCATCGTCGTCGGATTCGGCACGAAGGGCAGGTCCGCGATCAAGACCGTCTGCGCGACGGGGCTCCGCAAGGAGCAGGTCGTGGTGGTCGACCCCAGCAGCAAGGCGATCGAGGCCGCGGCGGCCGACGGATTCGCGGGTGTCATAGGGGACGCGACGCGCAGTGAGGTGCTGAAGCGGGCCGAGGCCTATCGGGCGAAGCAGATCATCATCGCCACACAGCGCGATGACACGGCCGTGCTGGTGACGCTGACGGCCCGCCAGCTCAACCGCGGCGCGAAGATCGTGGTCGCGGTGCGCGAGGAGGAGAACGCCCCGCTGCTGAAGCAGTCGGGTGCCGACGCGGTCATCACCAGTGCCAGCGCGGCCGGCCGGCTGCTCGGTCTGTCCGTGCTCAGCCCCGCGGCGGGCATGGTGATGGAGGACCTCATCCAGCAGGGCAGCGGTCTCGACATGATCGAACGGCCGGTCATAAAGGCCGAGGTGGGCAAGTCGCCGCGCGAGGTCGGCGATCTGGTGGTGAGCGTCCTGCGCGGGCACCGGGTGCTCGGTTACGACGACGAGAACGTCGGGACGCTCGAGCTGACGGACCGGCTGATCACCATCGTGCGGGCGACGCCGGGTACCCAGGTCACCCCCGACATCCGCCCGCTCCACGACTGACACCGCCGGGGCGGACGAGGAACCACGAGAAGGTACGGGAAAGGCGGAGCCCCCGGGGTGTACAGCCCCCGGGGGCTCCGCGTTTCCCACCGCGTCGCCGGCCCACGTCACTTGCGGTTGTAGAGCCGCATCGTGATCGGTCCGAAGACCAGGATGAACAGGGTGGACCAGCCCAGCGACCAGGCCACCTCGTCGGCCGGCCCCCCGCCATCAGTCCGCGCGCCGCGGACGCCAGGTGCGTGACGGGACTGTTGTCGACGAAGGCCTGGAGCCGGCCCGGCATGGTGCCGGGGTCGACGAAGACGTTGGACAGGAAGGTGAGCGGGAAGATCACCGTCATGCTGACGCCCATCACGGACTTCTCGGTGCGCAGCATCAACCCGGACATCGTCCAGATCCACGAGAACGCGAACGCGAAGACCAGAGGAACACCTCGTCCAGGCTGTCCCCGGACCGGATCGGTCCCGGACCTGAGCCTCCCACGGCCCGGCCAGGGGTAGCGTCCTTCTCATGTATGCGATCACGATTCCCGAACCCGGTGGGCCCGAGACGCTGGTGTGGGCGAAGGTCCCCGATCCCGTTCCCGGTGAGGGCGAGGTACTGGTCGAGGTGGTGGCCGGCGCCGTCAACCGCGCCGACATCATGCAGCGGCAGGGCTTCTACGACCCCCCGCCCGGCGCCTCCCCCTACCCCGGCCTGGAGTGCTCCGGCCGGATCACCGCGCTCGGTCCCGGGGTGACCGGGTGGGCGGTCGGTGACGAGGTGTGCGCGCTGCTCGCGGGCGGAGGCTACGCGGAGCAGGTCGCCGTCCCGGTCGGCCAGTTGCTCCCCGTCCCCGAGGGGCTCGACCTCAAGCAGGCGGCGGCGCTCCCGGAGGTCGTCTGCACGGTCTGGTCCAACGTCTTCATGGTGGCCCACCTCCGCCCAGGCGAGACGCTGCTCGTACACGGCGGCTCCAGCGGCATCGGCACCATGGCGATCCAGCTCGCCAAGGCCGTCGGAGCCAAGGTAGCCGTCACGGCCGGCACGAAGGAGAAGCTGGAGCGCTGCGCCGAGTTGGGCGCCGACATCCTGATCAACTACCGCGAGCAGGACTTCGTGGCCGAGCTGAAGCAGGCCACCGACGGCGCCGGCGCGGACGTCATCCTCGACAACATGGGCGCCAAGTACCTGGACCGCAACGTCAAGGCCCTTGCCGTCAACGGCCGGCTCGCGATCATCGGCATGCAGGGCGGCGTCAAGGGCGAACTGAACATCGGCGCCCTCCTCGGCAAGCGTGCCGCCATCAGCGCGACCTCGCTGCGCGCCCGGCCGCCGGCGGAGAAGGCGGCGATCGTCGCGGCCGTGCGGGAACACGTCTGGCCGCTGATCGACGGCGGCCATGTCCGTCCCGTCGTCGACCGTGAGATCCCGATGCCGGACGCGGCCGATGCCCACCGGGTCGTGGAGGCCAGCGGCCACATCGGCAAGGTGCTGCTGATCGCGCCGTAGGACGTCCGGATGTCCGTGGGCTTCGTGCTTCAGCTCCGCCGCAGCCTGAGGCCCACGAACGCCAGCCCCAGCCCGAGCCCCATCAGGACCAGTCCGCCGCCCAGGGGCAGGATGCGCAGCACGGGCCCGGTGGAGCGCTCGGTGCCGGTGCCGGTCTTCGCCGCGTGCTGCCGCGACATATCAGAGGTCACCGTGGCGGCGGCATCCTGCGACGGGGGGGTCCGATGGGTGGCGCCGGCCCCGGGTTCCTTGGCTCCGTCCGTACTGTCTCCGGAGTGCGGGGCGGACCCGCCGTCCTCCGCACCGACATGGGCCCCGCCCGGCTTCTCGGGGACGCCACTCACGTCGTCGCCCGGACCGGAGAGTTCCGGCACAGGGCTCGCGCCGTCGTCATCGCCGGTGCCGCGCCGGCCGTCGCTCGGTCCGCCGTCCCGTTCACCCTGCGGGTCCGCCTTCCCGGTTCCTTCGGACCCCTCGGGCCTTTCGCTTCTCCCCTCCGCTCCGGGCACTTCCCGCCCCGGCCGCTTCCGCCCTTCCCCGGGCCGGCTGCCGGCCCGGGAGGGCTGCTGTGCGGAGGACCAGAGCGACGGCGTCGCAGCCGCCCCCGCAGCCGCCCCCGCAACCTCAGCCAGACGGAAGGGTAAGGGCGCGGAAGAGGGAGCAGGAGAGGGTGAGTGTGCGGTCGCGGGGGAGGGCACCTCGGACCCTCCGGCCACCGTTTCCTGACGCCCGCCCGCCGCCTCTTCGGAGTCGTGAGCCACCGTCGTACCGAAGGGCGTCACGGCAGCGCTGCACGGCATCGCCGCCCCCACCCCAGCCGCGGCCACCGCGCCCGTCACCACCCCGAGTGCGACGCCCGCTCGCAGGGCGAGCCCCGCCCCCGTTGCCCTCACTGCATACAGCCATGGAGTCACGACGGTGACCTCCCGCACCGGCCGGTGCCCGTTCGCACCGTCGGCAAGATGGGCCGGATGGACTTCAACAGGCTCGCATTCCGGCGCGTCCCCGGCATTTCGGACTCCTCCAGTCAGGGGGTGGGCAGGGGGGCGGTCAGGGGGCCCCGGAGGTGTGGGGCGGGCGTGCGAGAGAATGGCCGCATGGAGATGCCGAGGAACGAACGGTCGCCGGACAACCCACATATTCTGGTCGTCGGCCAGGACGGGATGGCGCTCGGCGGGGGCCCGGGGGACGAGGACTCCCGCGAGGTCCCGGTGACGGAGCAGGTGGAGCAGCCCGCGAAGGTCATGCGGATCGGAAGCATGATCAAGCAGCTGCTGGAGGAGGTGCGCGCGGCCCCTCTGGACGAGGCCAGCCGGGTCCGGCTCAAGGAGATCCACGCCAGCTCGGTGAAGGAGCTCGAGGACGGACTGGCACCCCAGCTGGTCGAGGAGCTGGAGCGGCTTTCGCTGCCCTTCACGGACGAGGCGACTCCGAGCGACTCCGAACTGCGGATCGCGCAGGCCCAGTTGGTGGGCTGGCTGGAGGGCCTCTTCCACGGTATCCAGACCACGCTCTTCGCCCAGCAGATGGCCGCGCGCGCCCAGTTGGAGCAGATGCGCCGGGCCCTTCCGCCGGGCGTCGGTGACGGCGGAACCGAGGAACCCCCGATGGGCGGCCGCGCGGGTGGCCCCTACCTGTAGTCGTCCCTGCCCGCTTCGACAGGGCGACAGTCGAAAAGGGGGCCCGGCATCGAAGCCGGGCCCCCTTTGCGTGCCCTTTGTCCTGATGTCCTGGTGGACTCAGGTCTCTCCAGGGGCTCAGCCGTTCGGCGGGTTGCCCGTGGAGACGTCGAGCTGGATCTTGGGCATGTCCTTGGGGTCGACGTCCGTACCGGCGGCGGGGAACTGGTTCATGACCGTGCCTTCGCCGTACGTGTTCTCGTCGACGTTCCGCACGTCCAGGTCCCAGCCGGCGGCCTGGAAGCATTCCTTGACCGACGCGATGTTCTTGAACTTCAGCTTCGGGAGCTTGATCTTGTCCTCGTCGTTGTAGGACTCCTCCGGGTCCGTGCACTCCTCCGAGTCGATCGTCCTGGTCGGGTCGGGCCCGCGGTAGCCGGCCGCCTCGGAGGCCGACGCCGACACCGACGCGCTGACGCCCGGGTCGCCGGCCTGGTTTTTCTCGTCGTCGCCGCCGTTGGCCAGCAGCGCCGCGACCAGGCCGCCGGCGGCGAGGACGGACACGACGATCGAGCCGATGATCACCGGCTTGTTGTTCCTGCCGCCGCCCGATCCGCCCGAGCCCGGCCCCTGGGGAGCCAGGTTGTACGGCGGTGGCGTCGACGGGCCGCCGTGCTGCGCGCCGTACGGGAAGTGGGGTGTCGCGTAGCCGCCCTGCGGGGCGCCCTGCTGGGGGTAGCCGTATGCCGGGGTCGGGCCCGGCGCGGCCGGGGTGCCGTACGGGTTCGGGGTGTGGTGCGGGGGCGGGCCCGGCGTGTACGGCGTCTGGACGCTGCCCGGAGCCACCGGTGCCGACTGGTCGACGGGCGGGAACACCGCGGAGCCGACGCCCGAGCCGCTCTGCCCGCGTGTGCCGGGGACGATGCTCGGCGGGGCGGCCTGGAAGGACTGGCTCACCCGCAGGCACTCGCCGCGCATGGCTTCGGCGCTGGGGAAACGCTCGTTCGGGTTCTTCTTCAGTGCGCGGGTGATCAGCGCGTCCACGGCCGGGGGCAGCGAGCGGTTGACCGAGGAGGCGAGCGGCGGCTCCTCCTGCACGTGCGCGTATGCGATGGCCAGCGGCGAGTCGGCGTCGAAGGGGAGCCGCCCGGTGACCAGTTGGAAGAGCATGATGCCGACCGAGTACAGGTCGGAGCGGGCGTCGACGCCCCGTCCGAGCGCCTGCTCGGGCGAGAGGTACTGCGGGGTGCCGACGACCATGCCGGTCTGTGTCATCGACGTCACGCCGGACTGCATGGCGCGGGCGATGCCGAAGTCCATCACCTTGACCACGCCGCGCTTGGTCGTCATCACGTTGCCCGGCTTGATGTCCCGGTGGACCAGGCCCATCTCGTGGCTGATCTCCAGGGCTGCCAGCACGTCCGCGGTGATCTTCAGCGCCTTGTCGGCGGGCATCGCGCCCTGCTGCCGCACGTCCTCGTCGAGTATGGAGCCGAGCGGGCGGCCCTCGACGTACTCCATGACGATGTACGGAGTCGTCATGCCGTCCACATCGTCCTCGCCGGTGTCGAAGACCGAGACGATGTTGGTGTGAGTGAGCTTCGCCACGGACTGGGCCTCGCGGCGGAAGCGTTCGCGGAAGGCCTGCTCCCTGCCGAGTTCCGTGTGCAAGGTCTTGATCGCGACCTGACGGTCGAGCACGCTGTCGTACGCGAGGTGGACGGAGGCCATGCCGCCCTGGCCGAGCAGGTCGCGCAGTTGGTAGCGGCCGCCGGCGAGCGCGCGCCCCGTGTTGTGGCCCTGTGCGCCGTCCTGGCTCATGTTCCGCGTCCCCCGTAGCCTCTCCGGCACTGCCGTCGGCGACCGATTCCTCGTAGATCCAATGCGCTGTGCCCGGCCAAGTCTGCCCCAGGCCCCTGCCACGTCAAGCGTGGGGCCCGTTCCGTGACCGGACGGGAGAGAAGCGTCGCGGAAGCGTTACAGGGGACGTGAGGCCGGTGCACGGAATTTGCACGACGATATGGATTGCGGGTTTCATGGCCGGTCCGTCTCATGCCCGTTCTTGGCAGCCCGTCCCGGACGGGAGGCCGGTGTGAAGGCTGTAGCGTGGCCGACGGAGACCGTGACAACACCGCGCGCACCGCGGGCAGAAACGACGGCGAGGACTGATGGCACAGCAGCAGCGCGCTCAGGGCCCGTCCGACCCCGAGGCGACTGGCGGCGGCATGTCGGACGCGCCGGACAACTGGGGTAACGGCGGACTTGTCGGCGACGGACGTTACCGGCTGACGCACCGACTCGGCCGGGGCGGCATGGCCGAGGTGTTCGCCGCGGAGGACGTGCGGCTCGGGCGGACGGTCGCCGTCAAACTGATGCATACCGATCTCGCCGAGGACCCGATCGCCAAAGCGCGGTTCACACGCGAGGCGCAGTCGGTGGCCGGTCTCAACCACCACGCGATCGTCGCCGTGTACGACTCCGGTGAGGACATCGTGGGCGGCCAGGCCGTGCCGTACATCATCATGGAGATCGTCGAGGGCCGCACGATCCGCGATCTCCTGGTCAACGCCGAGGCGCCCGGCCCCGAACAGGCGCTGATCATCGTCTCCGGCGTCCTGGAGGCGCTGGCCTACTCGCACCAGCACGGCATCGTGCACCGCGACATCAAGCCCGCCAACGTCATCATCACGCACAACGGTGCCGTGAAGGTGATGGACTTCGGCATCGCCCGCGCGCTGCACGGCGCGTCCACGACGATGACGCAGACCGGCATGGTCATGGGCACCCCGCAGTACCTCTCGCCGGAGCAGGCGCTCGGCAAGGCCGTCGACCACCGGTCCGACCTGTACGCGACCGGCTGCATGCTGTACGAACTGCTGGCACTGCGGCCCCCGTTCACCGGTGAGACGCCGCTGTCCGTGGTCTACCAGCACGTGCAGGACATCCCCACGCCCCCGTCGGAGGTCTCCGACGCCAGCCCGCCGGAACTGGACGGGCTTGTCATGCGCTCACTCGCCAAGGAGCCGGACGACCGGTTCCAGACGGCCGAGGAGATGCGCGGGCTGATCCAGTACGGGCTGCAGATGCTCTACGACCAGGGCGGCCACACCGGCACCTGGAACACCGGTCCGGTCGACATGCACGACGGCGGGCGCACCCCGGCGGCGGGTTTCGCGGGCACGACGGCGATGCCGCACCCGGACGCCTCCGGCACCGCGGCCATCCCGCAGCCGATCCTCCCCCACCGGTACGGCGGCGGGGACGACGGCGGTTTCGAGGGTGGTGACAACCGGGGCAACGGCCGCGGCAAGCTGTGGATTCTCGCGGTGCTCGCGGTGATCGCCGTCGTCGCGGGTGTCGCGCTGGCACTGAAAAGCGGCGGCGGCGACGACGGCGACAAGAAGCCGTCCGAGTCGCCGTCCTCCTCGCAGACCAGCGAGAAGGAGAAGCCCAGCGCGTCACCGGACGAGGACGACGCCACCAAGGAGCCGGAGACGCCGAACACGGACACCGGCACCGGCAACGGTTCCGGTGGCGGGGGCTACGTCCCGCCGTACACCCCGTACCCGACGACGACGCAGAGCCAGCCGCAGCCCGAGGAGCCGACGGGCGAGCCGACGGACACCCCGACGACGCCGACGGTGACGCAGCCCGAGGAACCGCCGGAGCCGGACCCGGAGCCGGACCCGGAGACGGGCGGCAGTGAGGGTGGCGCGGTCAACGGCGGTACGGAGGGCGGCGCGGCCGCCGGCGCCGTCACCGGCGGCTGACCACGAACTACGAGCACGGACTACGGGGCGGGCGCTCAAGCGTCCGCCCCGTCCCGCGTCCGCCTCACCCCGCACGGGGCCGTCTCACTCGGAGCACGTCCCGCGTGGGCTCATGTCGTGAACGGCTCGCCAGGCGTCCGCCTCACCCCGTGAACGCCGCGCGCACCGCGTCGTACTCCCGGCTCCACCACACCACCAGTGCGGCCGTGGCCGGGAACTGTGAGTCCGCGCGGGTGTCGTCGCGCTCGTAGTGCCAGCGGAGCATCCAGAAGTCGTTGAGGCGTTCCCACCACACCCGGTGCACCGCCGCGGCGAGCTGGGCGGGCGTGGCCCCCGCGCCGCGCCGGTACGCACGCGCGTAGGACCGTACGCGCGGCAGGTCGAGGGTGCCCGAGGGCCGGACGAAGAAGATCGCCGCGGCGCGTACGGCCTCCTCCGCGCGGGGCTGCACGCCGAGCCGGTCCCAGTCGACGATCGCCGCGGGCGCGCTCCCCCGGTACAGCACGTTGAACGGGTGGAAGTCGCCGTGCACCCACCCCACCGCGCCCCCGCGCGGAGGACGCCGGCCGGCGTGCCGCTCCAGAAGGGTCCGCCGTTCCAGGAGTCGGCGGCGGGCGAGGGCGTCGAAGGAGTCGGCGGGGCGGTGCCGGCGGACGCGGCCGAGCAACGCGTCGATGAGGGTGAGGGTGTCGGCCGGGTCGGCGCTCTCCGCCGGGGCGCTGTGGGTCCGTACGGGTGCCGGCATCACGCGTTCCAGGCCGGCGTGCACCGCGCCGAGCAGCGCCCCGAGCCGTGCGCACTGTCCCGGTGTGAGCTGCCCGCCGTGCCGGTGCCGGCCGTCGATCCAGGGATGCAGGGCGTACGCGTGGCCGCCGACCACGGCGACCGTGCGCCCGTCCCGGGCGGGCAGCGGCGGGGCCACCGGCACGCCCAGTTCGGCCAGGCGCCGGGTGGCCCGGTGCTGGCGGACGATCGCGGCCGGATCGGCGGTCTCGGGATCGAAGTGGTGCTTGAGGAAGTAGCGGCCCCGGGTCGTGCGCAGGCGGTAGCCGCGGTTGAGCAGACCCTCGTCGACGGGCTCGCAGGTCACCGCGGAACCGGCGGAGTACCGGCGCAGCAGGGCGCCCAAAGGGGGCGCGTAAGAAACAGGGGGTGGTACACGTAAAGGCGACACGCGCCAGATGCTAGGGCACTGCGCGAACCCGTGAGCTGCGCGTTGTCACAGACAGTCGTTTCCGGTCGCACTATGTGCTCGATCCGCCGCCGGGTGGGAACCGGGTGGGATGCCCGGCAGACACCGGGCGGGATCTCGGGCAGGCGCGTGGCGAACACCGGGCGGGAGCCCGACGGAAGCCCGGTGGGTGCCGAGCCCGCCGCCGATCTTTCGTCGGATGCGGCGCCGGGCGCGGGACACGACTCTTCCCGTGTCTGGGGTCGCCGGGATAACGTGCCGTTGCTCCGGCCTCCTGCAAGGCTGTGACCAGCGCACCTTTCCCGCCTTTCCGATTTACTTGGAAATCCAAGCAAAATCCCAGGTCAGGAAGGGTTTCACAGAAATGTGGCGCACTGGGTAACGTGCTATTTGCAGGTCGCTCGCCGGGGCACCTGTCAGGCCTGTTCCCGGCCGAGCGGCACCCACCCCGTGCCCGTGGTCGAGAAGAGGTGAGCCTCCCCAGGCCTCGACGAGCTGGAGGGGGACCCCAGACCTACCGGCGACCCCGGGGGTCGGACCGACGGAGGAGCACACGTGACCGTGGAGAGCACTGCCGCGCGCACACCGCGACGCAGCGCCGGAAGTGATGCCGGCGCCACCGGCGCCAAGCGCACCACCAGCACCACCGCCAAGAAGGCGGACCCGGCCAAGAAGGCCCCGGCGGCCAAGAAGGCACCCGCCGCGAAGAAGGCCACGGCGGCCAGGAAGGCAGGCGGCACGAAGCCGCAAAGTGCCGAACCCGGCCTCGTGCAGCTGCTGACGCCCGAGGGCGAGCGGGTCGAGAACGCCGAGTTCGACCAGTACGTCTCCGGCGTCACCCCCGAGGAGTTCCGCGGTCTGTACCGCGACATGGTGCTCACCCGCCGCTTCGACGCCGAGGCCACCGCGCTCCAGCGCCAGGGCGAGCTGGGCCTGTGGGCCTCGCTGCTGGGCCAGGAGGCGGCGCAGATCGGCTCGGGGCGCGCGCTGCGCGACGACGACTACGTCTTCCCCACCTACCGCGAGCACGGCGTCGCCTGGTGCCGCGGGGTGGACCCGACCAACCTGCTCGGCATGTTCCGCGGCGTCAACAACGGCGGGTGGGACCCGAACAGCAACAACTTCCACCTGTACACGATCGTCATCGGCTCCCAGACGCTGCACGCCACGGGCTACGCCATGGGCATCGCCAAGGACGGCGCGGACAGCGCGGTGATCGCCTACTTCGGCGACGGCGCCTCCAGCCAGGGTGACGTGGCCGAGGCCTTCACCTTCTCCGCGGTCTACAACGCCCCGGTGGTGTTCTTCTGCCAGAACAACCAGTGGGCGATCTCCGAGCCGACCGAGAAGCAGTCCCGCGTCCCGCTGTACCAGCGCGCGCAGGGCTTCGGCTTCCCGGGCGTGCGGGTGGACGGCAACGACGTGCTGGCGAGCCTCGCCGTGACCCGGTGGGCCCTGGAGCGGGCCCGCGCCGGTGAGGGGCCGACGCTGATCGAGGCGTTCACCTACCGCATGGGCGCCCACACCACCTCCGACGACCCCACCCGCTACCGTCACGACGACGAGCGGGCCTCCTGGGAGGCCAAGGACCCGATCCTGCGCCTTCGCCGCTACCTGGAGTCCGCACACCACGCGGACGAGGGATTTTTTGCGGAACTGGAGAACGAAAGCGAGACGTTGGGCAAACGAGTACGCGAAGCGGTCCGTGCCATGCAGGACCCTGACCACTTCGCCATCTTCGAGAACGCGTACGCGGACGGACACGCCCTCGTCGACGAGGAGCGGGCCGAGTTCGCCGCCTACCAGGCGTCGTTCGCCGACGTGGACGGGGGTAAGTGACATGGCGGAGACCGTGACATTCAAGAACATGGCCCTGGCCAAGGCGATCAACGAGTCGCTGCGCCGCGCTCTGGACACGGACCCCAAGGTCCTCGTCATGGGTGAGGACGTCGGCAAGCTCGGCGGCGTGTTCCGGGTGACGGACGGGCTGCAGAAGGACTTCGGCGAGAGCCGCGTCATCGACACCCCGCTCGCCGAGTCGGGCATCGTCGGCACCGCGATCGGCCTCGCCCTGCGCGGCTACCGCCCGGTGGTCGAGATCCAGTTCGACGGTTTCGTCTTCCCGGCGTACGACCAGATCGTCACGCAGCTCGCGAAGATGCACGCCCGTTCGCTGGGCAAGGTGAAGCTCCCGGTCGTCGTGCGCATTCCCTACGGTGGCGGCATCGGCGCGGTGGAGCACCACTCCGAGTCCCCGGAGTCGCTGTTCGCGCACGTGGCGGGCCTGAAGGTGGTCTCGCCGTCGAACGCGTCGGACGCGTACTGGATGATGCAGCAGGCCATCCAGAGCGACGACCCGGTGATCTTCTTCGAGCCCAAGCGGCGCTACTGGGACAAGGCCGAGGTCAACACCGAGGCGATCCCCGGCCCGCTGCACACCGCGCGCGTGGTCCGCGAGGGCACCGACCTGACGCTGGTGGCGTACGGCCCGATGGTGAAGCTCTGCCAGGAGGTCGCGGACGCGGCCGCCGAGGAGGGCCGCTCCCTGGAGGTCCTGGACCTGCGCTCGGTCTCCCCGCTCGACTTCGACGCGATCCAGACGTCGGTGGAGAAGACCCGCCGCCTGGTCGTCGTCCATGAGGCGCCGGTGTTCTTCGGTTCGGGCGCGGAGATCGCCGCGCGGATCACGGAGCGCTGCTTCTACCACCTGGAGGCCCCGGTCCTGCGGGTGGGCGGCTACCACGCCCCGTACCCGCCGGCCCGCCTGGAGGAGTCCTACCTCCCGGACCTGGACCGGGTGCTGGACGCCGTCGACCGCTCGCTGGCGTACTGAGGGAAAGGGAGGGTCGTGACGACGATGACGCAAGCGCCCGTCCGTGAGTTCAAGATGCCCGACGTGGGCGAGGGGCTGACCGAGGCCGAGATCCTCAAGTGGTACGTCCAGCCCGGTGACACGGTCACCGACGGCCAGGTGGTGTGCGAGGTCGAGACGGCGAAGGCGGCCGTGGAGCTCCCCATCCCCTACGACGGGGTGGTCCGCGCGCTGCACTTCCCCGAGGGCACCACGGTGGACGTGGGCACGTCCATCATCGCGGTGG
This sequence comes from Streptomyces incanus, assembly GCF_042656345.1. Taxonomy (NCBI): domain Bacteria; kingdom Bacillati; phylum Actinomycetota; class Actinomycetes; order Kitasatosporales; family Streptomycetaceae; genus Streptomyces; species Streptomyces incanus. The sequence continues at coordinate 101,272 of NZ_JBHSPC010000011.1, read as the reverse complement.
ACGTCTCGGGCGGTGCGGCCCCGGAGCCGGAGGCCCCCGCGGCCGCCCCGGTTGCCGAAGCCGCACCCGCCGAAGCCGTATCCGCCGCTGCCGCACCCGCCGAGCAGCCGGCGAAAGCCGAGCCGACGGCGGTGGGCTCGGGTCGCCAGCCCGTGCTGGTCGGCTACGGAGTGTCGACATCCGCCACGCGCCGCCGCCCGCGCAAGGCCGCCCCGGACGGCTTCGCCCGGCAGACGGTGGCGGGGGCCCGGGCGGAACTGAACGGCCACGCCCCGGCCGCTCCGGCGCCCGCCGCCGGTCCGGTGCCGGTGGCCGGCGCGCAGCGTCCGCTGGCGAAGCCGCCGGTGCGCAAGCTGGCGAAGGACCTCGGCGTCGACCTGGCGACGGTCACCCCGACCGGCCCGGACGGCATCGTCACGCGCGAGGACGTCCACGCGGCGGTGGCGGCGGTCGCGGCAGCGCCGAAGGCGCCGCAGGAGCCGACGACCGTTCCCGCCCCGGCGGCCGCTCCCGCGCCGGTGTCGTACGACACCGCCCGGGAGACCCGTATCCCGGTCAAGGGGGTGCGCAAGGCGACGGCGGCGGCGATGGTCGGCTCGGCGTTCACCGCGCCGCACGTCACGGAGTTCGTGACGGTCGACGTGACGCGCACGATGAAGCTGGTGGAGGAGCTGAAGCAGGATAGGGAGTTCACGGGCCTGCGCGTGAACCCGCTCCTGCTGATCGCCAAGGCCCTGCTGGTCGCGATCAGGCGCAACCCGGACGTCAACGCGTCCTGGGACGAGGCGGCCCAGGAGATCGTGGTCAAGCACTACGTCAACCTGGGCATCGCGGCGGCCACTCCGCGCGGTCTGATCGTCCCGAACATCAAGGACGCCCACGCCAAGACGCTGCCGCAACTGGCCGAGTCCCTGGGTGAACTGGTGTCCACGGCGAGGGACGGAAAGACCTCTCCGTCGGCGATGCAGGCGGGCACGGTCACCATCACCAACGTCGGCGTCTTCGGCGTCGACACGGGCACGCCGATCCTGAACCCCGGCGAGTCCGCGATCCTGGCGGTCGGCGCGATCAAGCTCCAGCCGTGGGTCCACAAGGGCAAGGTGAAGCCTCGTCAGGTCACCACCCTGGCCCTGAGCTTCGACCACCGCCTGGTCGACGGCGAACTGGGCTCCAGGTTCCTCGCCGACGTGGCGGCGATCCTGGAACAGCCGAAGCGGCTGATCAGCTGGGCGTGACGGCCACGAACCGAGTAGGTTCATTACAGGAGGGGCGCCGCAAGTTCGAGTTGCGACGCCCCTCCTGCTGTGCCGGGCTCAGGCCTGATGGAGCACGTACACAGGAGCCCCGTTCTCGGTCCCGCCCCGCGAGCGAATGCAGGCGTGCTTGCGCAGCAGCCGGAGGCATTCGTTGACGCGGTGCACGGAAAGCCCCGTACGGGCGGCGATCGCCTCCAACGGTTCGCGCAGCTCACCCGATTCGACGAGCACCGGGGCGATGACGACGGCCACCGTCCACACGTCCTCCGTCACGGACAGCCGCTGCCGCCAGTCGGCCAGCACCGACTCGGTGGTGGGCAGTGCGGTGAGGGCGACCTTGGGCGTCCGACGTTCGAGGACGAGGGTGTCGAACCGGTCCGCGATGCGTTCCATGGCCCGGACCATGGCCTGCTGCACGGCGAGGGTGGCCTGTTGTACGGCGAGAGTGGCCTGTTGCGTGGCCAGCAGCTCCCTCTGCGTGACCAGCGTCTCCTTCTGCAACACGATCGATTCGCGCTGACCGTTGGCCAGTTCCTCATCCAGCTGCAGGTTGTGTGCTTCCAGCCGGACGATGGCCTCGGCGACCTGTTCGGGCATCGCGTAGGCGATGGGGGCGCCCGGTTCGGCGGGCTGCACCTCGGCCTCGTCGAGCGAGTAGGAACCCTCGCGCTGTACGGTCTCGACGACTTCGGCGACCCATTGCTTGAAGGGCGCGCAGGCCGGTTTGGTGCAGGCGTTGACGAGAAGAATGAGACCTTGGAGAGAGATGACATTCAGGTCTCGACGCCACTCTCTACCTGCGGGAATGCTGAGACCGTAAGCTCCACTTACGGTCTCGAGAATCTCTCGGTGCTCGTCGGGAAGATGATCTGCGAGCGCCTGCCGAGAGTTGGTGTGTCCGAGTTCCTTGCAGACGTCCACCGCCGGAAACCAGTGGCTTCCGTCCGGCATGGTCAGCCTCCGCACCCGGGCGCCGGTCGCCGCGTACACGAAGTCGCTGACGTCGATCGCCTCATGCCGCTCGGCATGCTTCGGCTGTTTGCTGGGTTCGTTCATGTGAACCACCTCCGCTGCGGAACGTAGAGCGGGGCGAAGCGAATATGCCAGCCAGTTCGAGGATGTTCACGACTGCGAGCGAAGGTGATCGAAACCGCTGTTCCGGCCGACGGGAGTGTGTATGCCGGACGGCAGCGTGAAGCATGGGAAAGGGGCCCACCGGAAGGGGTGGGCCCCGCGTGCGTGGGCCGCTTACCCGGAGACGCCCCTGCTGTCCGCCTGGGTGGACAGCAGGTGCCCGAACAATCCACCGGCCCGGAGCCAGTCCAGTTCCAACGGTGTGTCGATGCGACACGTGGCAGCGCCGTTCCACAGCACGTGGTCGCCGCGACGAACCCGGACAGTGGCGTTCGTCGATGATGCGAGGTCGTCGATACCGAGGAGGTCGATCTCCTCGGTTCCGTCGAACAGGTCGGGGGGCGGGCCCTCCCATTGGACCGGCAGGACGCCCAGGGCGACCAGGTTGGTGCGGTGGATGCGTTCGAAGCTCCGTGCCAGCACCGCGCGCACGCCGAGGAGCCGAGTGACCTTGGCCGCCCAGTCGCGTGCGGAGCCCGCTCCGTACATGTCGCCCGCCACGACGACGAGCGGGGTGCCCCGACGGCGGTGGTACTCGGCCGCGACGTGGACGGGCACCGGCGTCTCGTCGGGCGCGGTGCGGGTCCAGCCGCCCTCCCCGCCGGGGGCCAGGTGGTTGGACAAGCGCGGGTTCGCGAAGCCACCCCTGACCATGACGTCGTGGTTGAGGCGGCGGGAGCTGAAGGTGCCCAGGGCCCGCTCGTCGACTCCTCGCTCGATCAGCCAACGGCCCGCGGCGGAGTCACGCAGAATCCGTGCGACCGGCGAGATGTGGTCGGTGGTCACCGCGTCACCGAGCACCAGCAACGGACGGGCGCCGAGCAGCTCTCCGTCGACCGCGGGTCTGGTCAGAGCCGCGTCGGTGAACGGTGGCCGTCGAATGCTGCCGGCTTCGCCGTCCCAGGGGTAGGTGTCGTCACGTGGATGCTCGAGCGCCAGCCATCGCTCAGTGGTCAGGGGCCGGCGGGCTCCGCGGCCCAGCGACGCGGCCTCATGGGCGGACAGCAGCTCGTCGATCTCACTCTCGTCCGGCCAGAGGTCGGCGAGCACGATCGGTGAGCCGTCGGCGGCGTGACCGAGGGGTTCGAGTTCCAGGTTCGTCCGCACCGTGCCGGCCAGTGCGTAGGCCACGACCATGGCCGGTGAGGCGAGGTAGGCGTGCGCGACCTCGGGGTGGATGCGGCCGGTGAAGTTGCGGTTCCCGGAGAGGACCGCGGCCAGGGCGGTGTCCTTGGCCCGCGCCGTCGCGTCGAGTGCCGGGCTCAAGGGCCCGGAGTTGCCCATACAGGTGCCGCACCCGAATCCCGCGACGTGGAAGCCGAGTTCGTCGAGGTGTTTCTGCAGACCGGCCGAGGCCAGGAGGTCCGCCGCCGACCTGGAGCCCGGCGTCAGTGAGGTCTTGGTCCACGCCGCCGGCCGGAGACCCGCCTCGACCGCGTTGCGCGCCAGGAGGCCTGCGGCGACCAGGGAGCGCGGGTTCGAGGTGTTGGTGCAGCTCGTGATCGCCGCAATGGCCACGTCGCCGTCCTGGGGCCCGGCGGGGCCACGGGATGCGGGGACCTCGGCCAGGCTGAGCGCTTCGTGCGGCCGCGCGGGACCTGCGAGGGTGGTCGAGATCGAGTCCAGTGCGACGGTCACCTCGGTGTCGTAGCGCGGGACCGGGACGGCCGGACTGTGCAGCAGGCCCTGTGCCTTCAAGTACTGCTCGGTCAGGTGGACCTGTTCGGGCGAACGACCGGTGGTCGCCAGGTATGCGAGGGTGCGGCGGTCGGCCGGGAACCATGCCATGGTCGCGCCGTACTCCGGAGCCATGTTGGCGACCGTCGCGCGATCGGGCACCGACAAGGAGGGCAGGCCCGGGCCGTGGAATTCCACGATGGACCCCACGACGTTCAGCTCACGCAGTCGTTCGGCCAAGGTCAGGGCCAGGTCGGAGGCGAAGACCCCCGGGGCGAGCCGTCCGGTGAGCTCCACACCGACGACGTGCGGCACACGGATCATGATGGCCTGACCGAGCGCGGCGGCGGTGGCCTCGATACCTCCCACCCCCCATCCGGTGACTCCCAGGGCGTTGATCATCGTGGTGTGCGAGTCGGTTCCGACCAGTGCGTCGAGCGCGGCGATTCGCGTGCCGTCGGACTCCTCGGTGGTCACCACCGGGGCGAGGACCTCGAGGTTCAGCTGGTGGCAGATGCCCACGCCGGGAGGCACGACCCGAAGTCCGGGAAGCCGTTCCTGGGCCCACCGCAGGAACCGGTAGCGATCGTGGTGCCGCGCGTACTCCAGGTCGATGTTCCGTGGCGCCGCGGCCCCGCTCGCGTACTCGTCCACCTCCAAGGCGTGGTCGACGACCAGGTCGAGCGGAAGCACCGGCTCGAGCGCCGAGCCGTCCAGGCCGTCGGCGGCGGCCCGCTCGAGCAGGGTGACCAGGTCGGCCAGGACCGGAATGCCGGAGGCGTCCTGCAGGAGGACACGGCCGGGGAAGAACGGGACCGCCGCGGACGCGTCACGTCGAGTGATCGCATGTACATGCTCGGGGAGCACCTGCGGATGCCCCTGGTGGCGCAGGATGCCCTCCACCAGCGTCCTCAGCGACCAGGGCAGGTCACTGACGGGCCCGGCGCCATTGGCCTCGGCGTCGGCCAGACTGTAGTACTGCAGGGGAACCCCGGGTGCGCCCTCGACCGGCAGCTCCCTGAGGCACCCGAACGAGTCCGGCGCGGTGAACGGCGTGCTCACGGCGTCTCCGCGGTCTCGGCGGCCCAAGCCCGTTCCGCGTGGCCGGCATAGGTCGGGAGGAGCGGCGGAGGCATCGGGCCCTTGATGCGCCGGCCACTCCGGGACTCCTCCCAGCTGTGGGCCAGCACGCCGACGGACCTCGACAGGATGAAGAGTCCGCGGGCGAGTTCGGCGGTGAAGCCGAGCTCGGCGTAGATCACGGCGGTGGCGCCGTCGATGTTCATCGGGATGGGGCGCTCCCGGCCGACCGACAGCTGGGCCTCCAACTCCTGCGCCGCGGCGAAGTGATGACCGGCGACGACCCCGGCGTCGACGGCTTCCTGGACGAACTCGAGGAGCGGGTCCCGGCGCGGGTCGCGGGGGTGGAACCGGTGGCCGAACCCGGGGATGTAGGCCCGGCGTTCGCGGTGGGCGGCGACCTCGGCGGCAACGGCCTCCTCGAGGGAGACCGCGGCGGGGGAGGAGCCGCCGTCAGCGCCCTCGACGCCTCCGCTCGCGGTGACCAGTCGCTGCAGGAGTTCGACACATTGCTGCCCGGCACCGCCATGGACGTCGCCGAGCAGTCCGACGCCGGTGGACATCGCGCCGTGCAACCCCACACCGCACGTGGCGGCCATGCGGGCTGCCGCGATGGAGGGTGCTTGTGGTCCGTGGTCCACCGCGGCCACGAGGGCCTTCTCCAGAAGCGCCGCCTGGGCAGGGGACGGCATCGAGCCGCGGACCATGGTCCAGATGGTCTCCACGAAGCTGGCCCGGCGGATGAGGTCCTGGACCGGGTATCCGCGGAATCGAATGACGCCGGGCTCGATGTCCGACACCTCGGTGGTCCACCAGTCGGCCACCTTGCGGGTGGTCACGGCGTTCAGTGCGGCGGCGCGTGCCGGCGAGGTGTGGTCCATGGGCTCGTTCCGGCCGGCATCTGGGGTGTCGGTGGTGTCCGGTCGGGTTCTCATACGGCTCCCTCCTCGCGGAAGTCCTTGATCTGTTCGGTGGTGAACCCGATCTCGCGCAGGATGTCCTCGGTGTGCTCGCCGAGTGCGGGGGGCGGCGAGGAGGGTTTCACCGCGTGACCGTCGACATGGGTCGGCAGTCCCAGGACCTGGACGGTTCCGGCCGGTGCGACGGGCATCTGCACCTCGGAGATCAGTTCCCGGTGCCCGACCTGTGCCGAGGTGAGCGATTCGGGGACCGACATCACCGGAGCGGCCGGAACACCCGTGTCCAGCAGGACCTCGTCCCATTCGGCGGCGGTCTTCTCCTTGAGCGAGACCTCGAGCTCGTCGCGCAGGAGTTCGCGGTTGAGCTTGCGGTCCTCACGGGTGACGAAGCGGGGATCGGTGACGAGTTCCTCGCGATGGAGGACCTTGCACAGCGTCTCGAACTGTTCCTGCTTGTTGGCCGCGATGTTGAGCATTCCGTCAGCCGTGGTGAAACTGCCCGACGGCGCCGAGGTCATGTTCTCGTTGCCCATGGGTACGGGCTCCTGGCCGGTCACCAGATGGTTGGAGACGACCCAGCCCATGGAGGTGATGGCCGCGTCCAGCATGGAGGTGTCGAGATAAGCGCCGTGCCCCGTCCGCCGCTGTCTGACGACGGCGGCGCACACGGCCATGGCGGCGGCGAGGCCGCCGAAGCTGTCGCACACCGGGTAGCCGACGCGCAAAGGCGCGGACCGGGTGTCACCGGTCACGCTCATGATGCCGGAGAGGCCCTGGATCACCTGGTCGTACGCCGGGCGACCGCGCATCGGCCCGGTGGCGCCGAAGCCGGAGACGGCACAGTAGATCAGACGGGGGTTCAGTTCCCGCAGTCGCTCCCAGCCGAAGCCGAGGCGCTCGAGGACCCCTGGGCGGAAGTTCTCCAGGAGCACGTCGGCATCGGCCAGCAGCTGTTCGAACACCTTCTTGCCGCCGTCGGTCTTGAGGTTGACCGTCACCGACCGTTTCCCGGAGTTCTGGGCGAGGAAGGAGACGCCCATCCGTGCGGCGCTCAGTTCGGGATCGGCGCCGAGCTGGCGTGCCAGGTCACCGCTCCCGGGAGTCTCCACCTTGATCACATCGGCGCCGAGCAGGGCGAGTTGATAACCGGCGAACGGTCCGGCGAGCACATTGGTCATGTCCAGGACTCGAACGCCCTCGAGCAGGTCTGCGGTCACAGGAAGGCCTCCACGGTGCCGAGCCCGACAGCGCTGATCTGCCGGGCTGCTTTGGTTACGGCGTCGACGTACTGGGTGACTCGGTCAGCGGTGAACCGAGAGGTGGGACCGCTCATGGAGAGCGCGGCGAGAAGACGACCGTCGGCGGCCGTGATCGGAGCCGCCACCGCGGAGGCCCCCAGTTCGCGATCGCCGTGCGTGATGGCGAAGCCGGCCTCACGGGTGCTCGCGGCCCCGGTGCGCAGGTCCTTCGCGTCGACGCGTGCGTCCTGTTCGGACAGGGCGTCCAGCACGGTGTCCGGGCAGCCACCGAGAAGCACTCTGGCCGCGGCACCCCCGGTCATGGGGTACGGCTCACCGACTCGCACCACGCTCCGTACGGTCGTGGTGCCCTCGACCTGGGCCACGCAGATGCGGTGCAGATCCTGGCGAATGTAGATGTTTACCGTCTCGCCGCACTCGTCGCGCAGGGCCGTCATCACCTGCCGGGCCTCGGCGCCCACCTCCCACATCGCCTCGGCCAGCTTGACCCACCGCAGGAACGCGGGACCGATGCTGTAGGTCGATTCGCTCGGGCTGGTGATGATCCCCGGATTGCTGAGTGTGCTGAGGAGCCGGACGACCGTCGACTTGGGCAGACCGGTGAACTCGACGAGTTCACGCAGCGAGCGGACCTTGTGTTCGGCGTCGAACGCTCTCAGAAGGTCGAAGGCGCGAGTGACGCTACGCACGCCGCCGTCGGCTGCGGCGGCCGCTGAGGGCAATGTCATGCCGCCAGCATAGGTCCACTAGGTGGTTCAGGTAAACCAACTGATGGGTTGAACATGCATTGACGTGGTGAGTTCTGCATGATTCCATCCGTGACACACGCCACAGAACCGTCAGGTGATTGAAGCGAACCATCCTGTGGTCAGTACAGACTGGCGAGGAGAACCCATGACCACCACCTCGGAGCTCGAGGAACAGCGCAGAACCGAAGCCGGCGATCCGAGCATGGCGCGGCGAGCCGCCGTCGCCGGCGGTGTCGGCACCGTCATCGAGTACTACGACTTCAGCGTGTACGGCTTCCTCGCGCTGAGCTTGGCACCACTGTTCTTCCCCCAGCAGGATCCGGCCACAGCGACGTTGGCGGCGCTGGCCCTGTTCGCCTCGTCCTATGTGGTGCGGCCGATCGGCGGATGGTTCTTCGGCATCCTCGGCGACAAGCGGGGCCGGCGCTTCTCGCTCGTGGCCACCGTCCTGATCATGTCCGCCGCCTGCGTCGCCATGGGCCTGCTGCCCACGCACGCCGACATCGGTATCGCGGCGACGGTGGCGATCGTCCTGGTTCGTCTGGTGCAGGGATTCGCGGCCGGCGGCGAGATCGGCGGCGCGGCCACCTATGTCGCCGAGCTCGCGCCTCCCGGCCGCCGTGGCCTCTACGGCAGCTCGACCGCGATCGGGGCGACTCTCGGCTTCGCCGTGGCCGCGGCCGTGGTGGGAGCGGTCCGCCTCGGTTTCAGCCCCGAGCAGATGGCGTCCTGGGGCTGGCGGGTTCCGTTCCTGCTGTCGGCTGTCTTCGCCGTCCTGGCCCTGTGGGCGCGGCTGCGCATCGAGGACAGCCCGAAGTTCAAGGAACTCGAGGAGCGCCGCGACGGAGCGGCTGTGGAGAAGCGCCCGCTCATGTCCGTGATCCGGGACCACCCGGTCTCGGTCCTGCGCGTGCTCGGCCTCTCGATCGCCCTGAACGGAACCGTCTACATCGGGCTCACCTACTTCGGGATCTTCCTGCAGCTGAAGGGCAACGTCTCGCCCACCGCGGTTGCCTGGACCGCTGCCGCGGGCATCGCGCTCGCGGCCATGACCTACCCGTTGCCCGGCCTGCTCTCGGACAGGTTCGACCGAAAGCCCATCCTGGTCACCGCATACCTCGCGTTCATGGTGATCGCCTGGCCCGCTTTCCTCGTCCTGTCCCATACGAGCAGCCTGCTGGCGATCGGCCTCGTCTACTTCGTCTTCATGTTCTTCAGCGGATGGGTACAGGTGCCCACCTGGGCGCTGGTGGCCGAACTCTTCCCGACGAAGGTCCGCTTCACCGGCATCGCGCTGGGATACAACCTCGGGGCGATCGTTGCCGGCGGAACCGCGCCGTTCATCGCCGAGATCCTCGTGCAGAGCACCGGGTACGACACCAGCCCCGCGGGCTGGATCATCCTGGTCGCACTGATCGGTCTGCTCAGCGTCGCCTCGGTGGGACGGACCGCCACCAAGTCACTTCCACACCTCTGAACCTCCGAGAGGGAACCCATGGGCAACACCACGGCAGGGGACGGCGGCCAGAACCGCCACGTCGCACCATCCGACTCCGCCTTGGATCCCGAGGAGCGGATCGCCCGCTTCGTGGCGCACACCCGAGCCGCCGACCTCCCTGCGGATGTGCTCGACATCGCCCACCAGGTCCTGAGGACCGTGTGTGGTACCGCGGTCGCAGGAGCCGCGCAGGACGGGATCGCCGAACTCCGGCAGTTGGTCGTCACCCAAGGGGGGCGAGCGGAAGCCAGGTCCTTCGTGTACGGAGACCACCTGCCGGCCCAGAGCGCCGCGCTGCTCAACGGCTCCATGGCGCGTGCGCTGGACTACTGCGACACCATGGTGCCCGGACTTCACCTCGGGTCCTCGGTCGTGCCCGCGGCGCTCGCCGCCGCAGAGCTGCGTGGAGGCTGCACCGGGGCCGAACTCCTGGCCGCGCTGGCGGTTGGTCTCGAGGCAGGCGTGCGGTTCAACCTCACCGAGGAGCAGTACGGCGGGCTGGATCCGACGGGCGTCGCCGGCCTCATGGGAGCCACCGCCGCCGCGGCGCGGGCTGCCGGCCTCGACGCGGAGCAGACGCTGCACGCGTTGGCGCTCTCCTTCAACCGTTGTTCGGCGAGTTTTCAGAGCAACGTCGATGCGTCCTTGGCGGTGCGGCTCATCCAGGGATGGACTGCGGCCTCGGCTGTTCAGAGCGTGCAGTTCGCCCGGGCCGGACTGACCGGACCCCGTCACTTCATCGCCGGCCCGTTCGGGTATGCGCGACTGTACGCACGAGGCGAGCGCTCTCCGGAGTCTTTCGCCGACCAACTCGGGCGCCGCTACAACCTGGAGGGCATTTTCTTCAAGAAGTACCCGAGTTGCGGGCTCACCCAGGGAATCACCGAGTCGGCCCTCCTGGCGCTGAGCGACGACTCGGTGAACACGCAGGAGATCGAGCGGGTGGACATCTTCCTGCCCGACTTCGCCTTCAAGCTCATCGGCAAACCGTTCGAGGCCGGTACCAACCCGCGGGTCAATGCCCAGTTCAGCGCACAGTACTGCGCGGCGAACGCTCTGGAGCGGGGATCGGCGTCCCTCAGACACTTCGAACCCGAACAGGTCGCCGAGCTGAGCACATCCGCCATGCTCTCGCGGATCCACGTGCACTTCGATCCCGGACTCACCGGTCATTCGGCGTCGCGGTTCGAGATGCGCACCGCTGACGGAGGCCGGTGGGTCAGAACCCTCGAGATCGGTCCGGGATATCCGGGGAACCCGCTCACGCCCGAGGAGCACGCGCAAGGGTTCGACGACTGCGTGGGCTACGCGCCCTGGGGCCTGCGGCCGGAACAGGTGCAGGACCTGAAGAGAATGACCGCGGACCTCGCCGAGGTCCAAGGCATCCGTGATGTCGTATCCGCTCTGATCAGTTCAAGCGCAGTCCCACGGGCGGCTCGTGGGAGTCGTGCAGCGTGATCGAGGAAGAAGTCCGTGCGGGATCGCTCCCGCACGGACTTCTTGTCGTTGTGTCAGGTCGTGACGGGGCGGATCAGAGCCATCGAGGTCTGGTGCACCCCCGCCGCCGGCCCACCGCCCCGGGCATGCTCGGCACCGCCGACCACAAGACCCAGCACGCCGGTCACGACCGAGTCCTTCACACGGCCGCCTCAAGAGCGGCATGATCACCACAGAGGGGAAGCGGGGCGGGCTCCACGACCTGCCTAGACTGTTTCCCGAGCAAGAGAGACCGCGCATTCACGTATGTGAGACGGCCGTCTCGCATCGACAAGACTCCGGGAGGCCACCCCATGGGCGACGAGCTCGATGAGTTCTTTGTCGAGGAGGTCGAGGTGGGCGACGGGAAGAAGTCCAAGACGCTGAACCTGGGCAACAACCCGACAGTCCTTCTGGTGTGGGCCGCCAATCGTTTCAACCGGAGCTTCTCCCGGCACTACCAGAACGAGTTCGGCATCAGCGCGATGGAGTGGCGGATGCTGGTGATGCTCTGCAGGGAACCCGACGTCCCGGTGACCGCCGCCAGCCCCGCCGTGGGCTACGACAAGGGCGCGGTCAGCCGGTCCCTGAGCAAGCTCGCCAAGCTCGGCCTGGCGGAAGCCAAGGTCATCGGCAACAACCCCCGCAACCGACTGTGGCACCTCACGCCCGCGGGTTACGAACTCCACGACCGGATTCTCAGGTCGGCTCTGGAACGTCACAAGCAGGTGCTCGCCGGATTCACTCCCGAGGACGTGGAGAAGTTCAACGCCATGCTCAGACTCTTCGGCGAGAACGCCGAGAGCCTGCCGGAGTGACGACAAGCCGGGGCCGGCGCCTTGGGAAGGGCGCCGGCCCCGGCCGGAACGCTGTCTCAGGCGGGGCGTTCCCCCTCCTTGATCACTCCGAGTGGTGTCGACGCGACGGCCCCCGTGGTGTCGAGGATCGGGCCGATCCAGTCCATCGCCCGGGCTTGGTAGTTGTTGATCGCATGGGTCTGCGTCGCCATGAGATCCGTCAGATAACGCCCGAACGGTTGTGCGTTGTAGATGCCGGTACCGCCCGCGACGCGGTACAGCTCGGTGCCGTACCGGGCCGCGCGTGCGGGGATGTGCGCGGACTGGAAGCGGAACTCCTCCAGCCGCTCATCGCTGACCCTGGCGCCTCCGCCGGCCTCGGAGAGCATCGCGGCATAGTTGGCGTACAGCCGCCCCTTCGCCTCGGAGACGAAAGAGTAGGCCTCCGCCAACGCGAGTGTCGCGGCCGGGTCGATTCTGGTCCGGCGCTTGCTCCGGTTGAACTCCACCAGGGCGTCCGCCATGCCCTTCAGGGCGCCGAGCGCCGTCGGCGCCTGGGTGGCCCGTGAGAAGACCTGGAAGAAGGGGAGCTTGAACAGCAGACCCTTGTTGAGCGCCAAGCCCGGTGCGGTTCCTCGGTGCACCTCGGTCCAGGTGAGGCTCCGGTGGTCAGGAACGAACGCGTCCTCGACCACGATGTCGTTGCTGCCGGTGGCCCGCAGACCGGACACGTCCCAGTTGTGGATGATCTCGTAGTCCTCGCGCGGGAGCAGCAGCACGTGGCTGCCGACCGGCCCCGGTCCGGGGGTCGGTTCACCCTCGATGTTGGCCCCGAGCAGTGCCCAGTCGCAGTAGTCGCTGCCGGAGGAGAACGACCACCGCCCGGACAGGCGGTAGCCGCCCTCCACCCGCCTGGCCATCTGGGGTGCGTACGGCGAGCTGATCAGGGTGGTGGTGTCCGAGGACCAGACATCGGACTGTGCGCGGTCGTCGAAGAAACCCAGGTGGAAGTGGTGAATGCCGATCACGCCCAGGACCCACCCCACCGAAGGGTCGCCTTCGGCGAGGATGGAGGTCACTTCGAAGGACTCGATGGGAGTGAGTTCGTACCCCCCGTAGGCACGGGGCTGCAGCATCCGGAAGAAGCCGGCGCGCTGCATGTCCGCGATCGTCTCGGGCAGCAGCCGGTCGTGCCGGGCCTGCCGGGCCGCTCGCTCCTTGAGGACCGGGACCAGGTCCCGAGCACGCTGCACCATCGGCGAGGTGCTGAAGTCGCCCAGGAGAAACGCGTGGATCTCTCCGGTCGGTTCGACGTCGCCGGTCATCCGGTCGGGGCGCAGCGCGAGGAGCTCGGTCATGGGGCGTTCCTTTCCGCATTCGTGCAAGGCTGCTGTGGCAGATCCACTGACGGGACGTGTGAGGGGTTCACCCGGGCCCGGGCCGGGACGGCTGCTGATCGATGGGGACGTCGACCTCGAGGGCCCGGTCTCGCAGGGTGGCGTCTGCCTTCAGGAGGTGTTTGGCGACCTTCCCGGTCGGCGTGAGCGGCATGTTCCCGGTGAGAAGGACGTAGCGGGGCCGCTTGATCCGGGCCAGCCGAACGCCGCAGAAGTCCGCGACCTCCTGCTCGGTCAGGAGGGAGTCCTCACGGGGCGTGACCACCAGCAGGATGTCTTCGTCGCCCATCTCGGACGGCACTCCGACCGCGGCTGCCAGCACCACCTCCGGGTGTTCGGCGACCACCCGGTCGAGCTCGGCTCCGGAGACGTTCTCGCCCCGCCGGCGGATGATGTCCTTCTTCCGTGCGACGAAGTAGTACCAACCGTCCTGGTCCCGTCGCACCAGGTCGCCGGTTCTGAACCAGTCGCCTTCGAAGGCATCGGCGGTCTGCTCGGGTTCGCGGAAGTACCCCAGCATCACGATGGGCGTCCGTACCCAGAGCTCCCCGACCTCGCCGTCGGGCACGTCCGCACCGGCTTCGTCCACGATGCGGCACCGCGCCCACGGCCGTGCGGGATCAGGATGCCGGCAGAGCCGGCCCATGCTGCCCGGCCTGGCCTCCGCGTCGTAGGGCGTGCTCAGGATGCCCGGGATCTCGGTCATGCCGTACCCGCCCACCAGGTGGGGTACGTCGAACCGCTCCCGGAACGCTCGCGTGCTCGCCTGCCGGATCCCGTAGATCTTGCGCAGGCCGTGGTCGGGCACGTATTCGTCGCGAGGCCGATTGAGCAGGATCGCACTGATCGCCTCGATCATGTTGACCTGCGTCGCACCGAGCCGCTTGACCGCGGGCCAGAAGCCCGAAGCGGAGAAACGCGGCTCCAGCAGGAGCGTGGCACCGGCGGCGAGCGCTCCGGCCACGGAATAGAGCAGACCGTTGACGTGGAACAGCGGAAGGACGGTGAGCACCCGGTCGTGCGGCTGCAGGCGAACCCGCTCCACGAAGCTCTCTCCCGCGGCGATCACGCTCTGCTGGCTGTGCAGGACGCCCTTCGGGAATCCGGTGGTTCCCGAGGTGTAGATCATCACGCACGGAGCCTGCCGATCACCGCCGACCAGCTCGGTCGGCTCGGCGTCGAGGAGCTCGCCGCCGAGCCGCTGGATCCAGGCGGAGCTGTGGACGTCGTCGCGTGCGGCCTCGGCAACCGGTTCAGCGGCCTCGTCGCAGAGGATCGCCCGTGCACCCGACTGACGGAGCACGTAGGCCGCTTCCTCCACCTTGAAATCAGGGTTGACGGGCACGAACACCGCACCCAGTCCGGCGGCGGCCAGCAAGGCAAGGACATGCCAGTCGCTGTTGCGGCCCATGACGAGCACACGGTCCCCGGGCTCGATCCCCCGATGCCGGAGATGACCGGCCAGTCGGCGCGCCGCGTCGGTGGCCTCGGCCCACGTCCAGGAACGCTCACCGCACACCATCATCGGACGGCCCGGATCCACCGCGGCGCGACTCGCCACGAGGTCGGTCAGGGTGTCACTGTGCTTCCGGTAGAGACCAAGCACCTCGGCCGAGGTGTACCGGTCGCGCGCCGCATCAATCATGCGAAGTCTCCTGGGGATCCGAGTACGGGATGCCCTCCCTGGTGAGCTGCCAGATGGTGCGGGCGGAGGGTTCGGTGAACTCCTCCACCACATGGCCGAGCAGACCGCCGGCCCGGGACACCACGGCAAGTCCGCGACCGGCCCTCAGCGGGATCCCGATTTCCAGGAACAGCGCCGCGATGGCGCCCGTGGCATTGATGGTGAGGTGCCGCCCGCCCCGGGCCGTGTCGACCGCGCGGCTCAGTCTCTGCAGCAGGTCGACGTAGCGGCCGTTGATTCCGTCCTCCTCGGCCACCTGGAGGAGTCTGACCGCGCGTGGGTCGTCCGGCCTGTGCAGGCGGTGCCCGAATCCGGGCACCGGCCGCTTGGCACTCACGTACTCCGCTGCCACGCGCGTGCAGTAGGTGTCCGGGTCCTCGTCGCTCTCGAGGCCCTCGACCAGCAGCTGGGCGCAGCCCTCCATGGTTCCGGCGAACACCGGCCCCACCGTCAGCAGCCCGGCGGCGATCGCCACCTGCACGTCGTCCGGCACGCTGTCGGCCGCCAGCCTGGTGATGATCGACGTCGGGGTCCAGCCGTGCTCCATGAGCGTGACCAGGCAGGCGTCGAGCACCCGCGCTTCGGGCGGTGTGGGCATCCGGCCGACGGACAGGAAATAGATCATGTCCGTGAAGCTGTGCCGGCCGATCAGGTCCTCGCACAGGTCCTTCCCGCGGACGGTGATCGAGGTCGCGTCGGACGTCGCGATGTGGGTGCGGCTGCCGGTCACCGTGCGTGTCCTGACTCGGGTGCCGGCGCGGAGTCGACCAGCTCGTCGCGGTACTCGTCGAGCGCCGGTGCCGTGGTGCCGAAGCCCGCTCGCTCGCCGTTGATGCTCAGCGGCAGTCCGGTGAGCTTGAGCCGGTCGTCGGCGTTGTCCAGGATGATGTCCATGGCTTCGGTCTGGGGGTGCTCCAGCACCTGCGGGATCGAATGGATGGGTGCGCACGGCACGCCGGCGCGCTCCAGGCACGCGATCCAGTCGGCGACGGTGCTGCGGCCGACGAGTTCGGAGATGAGGGGCAGCAGCGTGGCCCTGTTCTCGTTGCGCGCGGCATTCGTGGCGAAGCGGGGGTCGTTCGCCCACTCGGGCTTCTCCAGGGCCGTGGCCAACTTGGCGAACAGGCGGTCGTTGCCCGCGGCGATGATGAACGGGCCGTCCGCTGCCTCGAACGCGCCGTAGGGAGTGAGCGAGTTGTGGCCGGTGCCGACCCGCGGTGGGATGATGCCCGTCGCCCCGTAGTCCGCGATGTGCCGTCCCGCCCAGCTGACGGCCGTCTCCAGCAGTGAGGTCCTCACCTCACTGCCGACCCCGGTGGCCTGGCGCTCCAGGACCGCGGCGAGCACGCCGATCACGGTCCACATGCCCGTTCCGAGGTCGACGACCGACGGACCCACCCGGGAGGGCGGGCCGCTCGGGTCGCCGTTGATGGCGATGAGGCCGGAGAAGGCCTGCAGCAGCGGTTCGTAGCCGGGACGGTTCGCCATCGGACCGGTGTGACCGAACGCCGACATCGAGCAGTAGATCAGCCGGGGGTTCACGGCCATGAGGGTCTCGGCGTCCGCCTTGAGTTTGTTCTCGACGCCCGGGCGCAGGTTGTGGATGAACACGTCGGCGTCGCGGACGAGATCGAGGAAGACCTTGTAGTCGGCCTCGTCGTCCAGCGACAGCACGGCGGACCGCTTGTTCCGGTTCATCATGTGGAAACTGACCGAACTGTCGCCCACGAACGGCGGGCCCCAGCCACGCGCGTCGTCCCCGCCGGGCTTCTCGATCTTGATGACGTCGGCGCCGAGGTCACCGAGAATCAGCGAGGCATAGGGGGCTGCCAGGTTCTGGCCCATCTCGACGACCTTCAGGCCCGGAAGTATTCCGAGCGGCTTGCCCGTTCCCTCGTTTTCCCGAACTCCCACAGCTTTCTCCTAGCGGCTTGGGCCCGGGCGCTGGAGAACCCGGCGCGGACCAATCAAGTTGTTGTGGTGTCAACAGCATCCTCGGGTCATCTTGTTGTGTTGTCAACAGCAATCTGGGGCGCTCCGTCGCCCGCTCGGATTCCGACACGGAATTCCGACGCGGAGAAGCGCCCCAGATGCTCGCGGCAGCGGCTACGGCTCAGCGGTCGGCCATCGACTCCTGCGGCTCTGTGGAGCGGTCGGTGAGGAAGAAGGCCGTCACCAGACTGATCAATGCCATTCCCATCAAGTACGGCGCGACCGCGATGACCGTGCCGAATCCCTGGGTCAGCGCCTCGGCGATCATCGGCGCGAAGGCTCCACCGAGGACGGCACCGACCGCGTAGGCGAGCGACGCCCCGGAGAGCCGGATCCTGGCCGGGAACATCTCCGCGAAGAGCGCCGACTGGGGGCCGTAGGTCAGGCCCAGCGGCACCGCGAGGGTCAGCAGGGCCACGCCGACGCCCAGCTCGGTGCCCTGACTGAGAAGCCAGAACTGCGGGAGGAGCAGCACGAACAGCATCGAGTAGCCGAACTTGTAGACGACCGGACGGCCGGAGCGGTCACTCCACCATGCGCCGACGTAGGTGAAAGCGATCCACACGGCGCTGGCCGCGAAGAGCAACATCAGCACGTGAGCGCGAGGAAGGTCATGGGCACTGGTCACGTAGGCCAGCGCGAAGCCGCCGACGATCATGTAGCCGGCGGCGATGTTGCCCACCATCGTGGCGGCGGCCTTCAGCACCTTGGTGCCGTGGGTGCTCAGCAGCTCGCGCAGGGGCGTCTTCGCCTTGGCCTTCGACTCCTCGAGTTCCGTGAAGACCGGTGACTCGGCGACCTGGGTCCGCACGTAATGCCCCACCAGGACGAGCACGACGGAGAAGAGGAACGGCAGGCGCCAGCCCCACGCGTCGAACGCCTCCTTGCCGAGCAGGGCGTTGAAGGTGCCCATCACGACGATGGCGAGCATCATCCCGAGCGGCACGCCCATCTGCGGGAAGGCTCCCATCCGCCCGCGGTGACCGGTTCTGGCGTGTTCCACGGCGAGCATGGCCGCGCCGCCCCACTCGCCACCGGCGGAGAGTCCTTGGAGGCACCGCAGGAGGATGAGCAGGATCGGGGCCGCGATTCCGATCGCCGCGGTCGTCGGCAGCAGGCCGACCAGCATGGTCGACAGGCCCATCAGTCCGAGCGTCAGCACAAGGACGATGCGACGGCCGAACCGGTCACCCAGATAGCCCGAGATGATGGCGCCGAGCGGCCGGAAGAAGAAGCTCACCCCCGCGGTCGCCAGGGCGGTGAGCTGGCTCCACTGGCCGAGCCCGCTGAAGAACAGGTCGCCGAAGAGTAGGGCCGCGACCTGGGCGTAGACCAGGAAGTCGTACCACTCGATGGTGGTACCCACCAGCGTGGCGTAGACCACCCGGCGGCGTTTCTTCCCCTCGCCCCCTGGAGCGTGGTCGGTCGCCAGGGCGACCGACGCTTTGGGTTCAGCAGTCTGATTCGCTCCCATGACGTCCTCTCTCGACTGGATACCGCTAAGGAAGTGCCGCACCCGAACCGACGATGAGCCGCGACACGAGAAGGCCCGTCCCGGGTATGGGAGAGCGCTGCTCAGCAAGGTGTTGAGTGATCAAGGGCACAC
This sequence comes from Streptomyces incanus, assembly GCF_042656345.1. Taxonomy (NCBI): domain Bacteria; kingdom Bacillati; phylum Actinomycetota; class Actinomycetes; order Kitasatosporales; family Streptomycetaceae; genus Streptomyces; species Streptomyces incanus. The sequence continues at coordinate 82,747 of NZ_JBHSPC010000011.1, read as the reverse complement.
GCTCTCCCCACCGCTCTTGACTTGTCAAGGGTCAGTTTGACAACTGCGGAAAAAGGGCCACCTGTCCGCGGCCGGGGTCGGCCGGGGACGGTCCGGTTCTCCGCAGGCCTCGTTCGCGGTCGGTCGGCGGGTCTCGGCGACCCCCCGGCCGGCGCGAACGTGCATGGATCAAGCCTTGTGGCTGTCTCGGCCACCCAGATCCGTTGACAAATCATCAAGCGTCGGGACAGACTCGGCCGCCTGTTGACGAAACAACAAGCGGTCGCTGCGGCCGCTGAGGGAGGGTGGAGACGGATGGCGGTGGTGGATCAGCGACCGACGGCCGCACGATGCCCCGTGACCAGCGGTTTCAGGCCGTTCGACCACGACGGCACCTACGATTTCTTCTCGATGGCCCGTCGCGAGGCGCCGGTGTTCTACAACGAGGAGACCGACTACTGGGTCGTCACGAAACGGGAGGACGTCCTCTCGGTGTTCAAGGACCCCGAGCGGTTCTCCGCCTCGAACGTCCTGGACTCGCTGGAGGGCTACCCCGAGGAACTGACCCGGTTCCTCGCCGACAACGACTTCACCGTCGAACCGGTGCAGTCCAACACGGACCGGCCCCGGCACACCCGGATCCGGCAGAGTGCCGGCCAGTTCCTCAACCCCAAGCGCTATCGCGAGTGCGAGCCGCGCATCCGTGCGCTGGTGCAGGAGTACGTGAACGGCCTGCGCGGCAAGGACGAAGTCGACATCGTCGCCGAGCTGACGCACGAGATGCCCGCGCGCGTGGTGTTCATGCTCCTCGGTGTCGACGACGTGGACCCTCTGATGATCAAGCGTTGGGCGCTCAACCGCGCCACGATGATCTGGGGCAAGCCGACCCGGCAGGAAATGATCGATGCCGGCCATGAGCTGAACGACTTCTTCCACTTCTGCAAGGAGATCGTCGAGGACCGCAAGCGGGCACCGCGCGACGACTACCCCAGCAAGCTGCTGGAACTTCGCGGAGGCGACGACTCGGTACTGACCGAGAACGAGATCGTCTGTCTGGTGTTCGCGTTGCTGCTGGCCGGTCATGAGGCCGTGACCAACGGTCTGACCATCAGCATCCTCACGCTGCTGGAAAACCGCGGGACCTGGGAGGAACTGGTCGCGGATCCCACACTGATCCCGCGTGCCGTCGAAGAAGTCCTCCGGCACAGCACCCCGGTCATGACCTGGCGGCGCAGGGCCCTCGAGGACGTCGAACTCAGCGGCGCGACCATCCCCGCGGGAGGCAAGGTCCTGCTGAGCCTGGCATCGGCGAATCACGACGAGGACCAGTACGAACGGCCGTCGGACTTCGACATCCACCGCGCCAACGCACGAGGTCACCTGTCCTTCGGATACGGCACCCACGTGTGCATGGGCGCCCCCCTGGCACGCATCGAAATGAAGATCGTGCTGGAAGAACTCATCAACGCCTTCCCCGGCATGGAGCTGGTGAAGGGACAACGACCCGCATGGACGAAGACGATGGCCCACCGCGGTCCACAGAGTCTGCTGGTCCGGCTCGGAGGTTCTGATCATGGCTGAGGTGACGTGGATCACCGCCGACGGCGAGCGCATCACCGCTGAGGTCGGCGACGGCGTCAGCCTGATGGAGGCGGCCGTGGCCAACGGCGTTCCCGGCATCGTCGGGGAATGCGGTGGCGGGATGATGTGTGCCACCTGCCATGTCTACGTCGAGTCCGACCACCGGACCGGCGAGCCCGGCCCGATCGAGGCCGACCTGCTGGACTTCGCCGACGCACCTCGGCGCGACGGCAGTCGCCTGAGCTGCCAGATCTCCGCCCGGCCCGAGCTTGACGGAATCACCGTCGAAGTACCGTCCACCTGGTGACGCCGCGCCATGACACACGGAACCGCGATCATCGGCGCCGGACAGGCCGGCCACACCACGGCCATGCACCTGCGCGCCGCAGGCTATGACGCGCCGATCACCCTGATCGGCGCCGAAGCCGCCGTCCCCTACCAGCGCCCCCCCTTGTCCAAGCGCTACTTGCTGCGAGAGATCGGGCAGGAGCACCTCACGCTGGGCACACCCGCCGGCCGCGCGAAGCCCGAGGTCGACCTGCGCACCGGCGAACGGGTGGCCCGGATCGACGTCGCCCAGCAGGTCGTGGTCCGGACGGACGGCAGCACTCTTCGCTACGACAACCTGGTCCTGGCGACCGGTGCGCGGGCCCGACGCCTGCCCGACTCGCTGGTCGACGGAGTTCAGGGCGTGCACGTGTTGCGCACGCTCGCCGACGCCGACGCCCTGTCCGGGGCACTCGACCGGGCGAAGTCGGTACTCGTTCTCGGTGGCGGCTTCATCGGTCTCGAGTTCGCCTCGGTGGCGGCCCGCCTCGGACGTCACGTCACCGTGGTCGAGCGTGACCGACTGCTCCAGCGAGTCGTCAGCGAGCAAGCTGCCGACCACCTCCGTTCGGAGCACCTGCGCGCCGGGGTCGAGGTCCTGGAAGGCCGCGCGCTCCAGTCGCTGGACGGCGAGAACGGCCGCGTGGTCGCCGGCGTGCTCACCGACGGGACCCGGATCGAGGCCGATCTCGTCCTGGTGGGGATCGGTGCCGAACCGGTCGCCGAACTCGCCGCGGGAGCCGGCATCACGGTCGACAACGGCATCACCGTCGACGAAATCGGCCGGACCAGCGCCCCGTCGGTGTACGCGGTGGGCGACTGCGCCAACTTCGCCTGGCAGGGCGGCAGACTCCGCCTGGAGTCGGTCCAGAACGCGGAGTACATGGCCAAGGCGGCGGCGGCCCACATCGCGGGTCGCGCGGTGCCCCCGCGGCCGGCGCCTTGGTTCTGGTCGGACCAGTACGACGTCCGGCTGCAGATCGTCGGCCTGACCGGCGACGGCGACGGCGTCATCAGGAGAACCACCGAGGACGGCGCGGGCTTCTCGCTGTGGCACTACCGCGGGGACCGCCTGATCGCCGTCGAGGCGCTGAACGACCCCGGCGCCTTCCTGACGGCCAGAAGGCTGCTGGACCGCGGAATCAGTCCCGCGCGTCACCACCTGGCGGACGAGAGTGTCAGCATCCGGGCCCTCGCCGCACAAGCACTGGGGAGGGCAACCTCATGATCGAATCGTTCGATCCGCCGTTGGCGGATTCCAACTCCGTCGTCAGTACCCTGCGTGTGCCGTTGGCGGCGCCGGTGCACCTGGACAAGGAGTGGTTCCACCACCTGCCGGGCCCCGCCTTCGGGCAGTTGAAGCTCGGCGCGTTCGACCACGACCTCACGGTGCAGGGCGTCTCGGAGCCCATCGGCACCCGCGTCATCGTCCACGGAACCGTGACCGACAGCGGTGGCATCCCGGTCAAGAACGCCCTGGTCGAGATCTGGCAGGCCAACGCCGCCGGGGGCTACCGCGACTCGATGGACGTGTCGGGCTTTCCGCTCGACGCCAACTTCCACGGCGCGGGCCGGTGCCTGACCGACAGCCGCGGCGCCTACCGCTTCGTGACGATCCGTCCGGGCCCGTACCCGGCGATGTTCAAGGACGGTGCCCGTGCTTGGCGGGCGTCCCACATCCACTTCTCCGTCCTGGGTGCCGGCTGCGCCGGCCGGCTCGTCACGCAGATGTACTTCGAGGGCGACCCGCTGATCCGCATGGACCGCATGATCAACGCCGTCCCGGACCGACGAGGCCAGGAGCGCCTGATCGCCCTGCTCGACGAGGAGAACTCCATCGCGGAGTCGTTCGGCCCCCGGCGGGCCCTGCCCACCGTCGACGGCAGCGGCGCGGTCATCCACCCACCCGAGCGAACCGACCCGGGTGCCCTGCTGACCAAGAACCCCTCGGCGCTGGCCTACCGGTTCGACATCGTGCTGCGCGGCTCGGCCGCGACCCCGTTCGAGTAGGGATGGCCATGATTCTCACGCCCGCACAGACCTGCGGTCCCCTGTTCGGCTTCGCCATGACCCCGCGGGGCATCACCCAGGCCGTCGCCGAGGACGATCCGGGCGCCGTCGTGATCGAGGGCATGGTCCTGGACGGTCAAGGGGACCACGTCGACTACGGCGCGTTCCTCGAGCTCTGGAGCCAGGAGCAGGCATGCCGTGTCCGCACCCTCGAGGGTCGCTTCCGCGCCGTCGTGAGGAAGCCGGAACCGGTGACGCTGCCCGACGGCAACCGGTTGGCGCCGCACCTGAGCATCTTCGTCTTCACGCGCGGCCTGGCAGGGCCGCTGGCGACGAAGGTGTACTTCCCCGACGAGGAGCGGGCCAACGGGTCCGACGCGATCCTGCGGCAGATCCCCGAGGCCAGGCGGCCCCTCCTGATCGCACAGCCCACGGACGTCGAGCGTCACCTGCGGTACGACATCAGGCTGCAGGGCGAGCGCGAGTCCGTCTTCTTCTCCATCGACTAGAGCACGAACGAGGCTGAACCATGGAAGAGAACCTCATTGTCGAGCGCCTGGGCCATGTGCTGGTGCTCACCCTCAACCGTCCCCGCAAGCTCAACGCCATGGACAGCGCGCTCTACGAGCGCCTGATCGAAGAACTGCGGGGAGCCGACCAGGACGACGAGATCCGTGCGGTGGTCGTCCGCGGGGCGGGGACGTCCTTCTGCACGGGCGCCGACACCGGTGAGTTCGCCGAGCTCACGCCCGACAACACCGAACGCGTCGAGTACCGCGCCGGACTCACCTACGGTCTGCACAAGACCATTCCCGAGATCTCCAAGCCGGTGATCGCCGCCCTTCACGGGTATGCCGTCGGCGGCGGCTGCGGGTTGGCCCTCGCCTGTGACATCACCATCGCGTCGGCCAACGTGCGCATGGGCTACCCCGAGATCAAGCACGGTCTTGTCGCGGCGGTGGTGATGGCCAACCTGACCAAGCAGCTCGGCCGCAAGGCGGGTTTCGAGCTGGTGGCCAGTGGGCGCCTGGTCGACGCCGAGGAAGCCGAGCGGATGGGCATGGTCACGCGCGTCGTCCCGGCGGGCGAGGAGTTCGCCGAGGCGCTGAAGATCGCCGAGAAACTGGCGGGACAGGTGCCCATGGCGCTCCAGGCCACCAAGCGGCTGTTCCACGCGGTCGCGGATCTCCCGCTGGCCGAGGGTCTCGTGCGGGGCCGTCAGGCGAACGAGGAGATGCGTGAGTACCGTGCCGAGGCGCTAAAGGAGTTCGGCGCCTCCGTCAAGGCCGTGAAGGCCGGCTGAGGACACTGATGACCGATCAGTCGAGCACCGGGCTCTCGGAGCCCCGCGCACACATCGTCAAGGACACGCTCCGGGTGAGCGACCTCGACTTCCAACGCCACATGGGCAACACCGCGTTCACCGAGATCCTCGCCAACGCGCGCTACGCGTTCATGAACGAGCAGGTGAGGCCGGCGGTGGGGTTCGAGCCAATCATCGCGCTGGTCCGGCTGGAGGTGGATTTCAAGGGGCAGGTCCACCACCCCGCGACGCTCACCACCGAGACCCGCCTCGACCGGGTCGGCCGCAGTTCGCTGGGACTCGCGCAGCGCATGCTGGTGGGCACGCGGCTGGTCGCGACGTCCCGAGCGGTCTTCGTGCTGACCGACCGTTCCAGCGGTGCGGCCACACCCTGGCCGGAGGAGATCCGCGCGTTGGCCACACCCCCCGAACGCGAAGCGAGTCACCCGTGAGCGGCGGCGCGGTGGATCCCGCCGCCTTCCGGCAGGCCCTCGGGCATCACCCCACGGGGGTGGCCCTGATATCCAGTACCCACGCGGACGGGGAGCCCGTCGGGTTGATCGTGGGCACGTTCACCTCCGTGTCCCTCGACCCGCCCCTGGTCGGCTTCCTGCCCACGCGGGACTCCGCGAGCTTCGCCGCGATCAGGAAAGCGGGGCGCTTCACCGTCAACATCCTCGCCCACGACCAGGAACACCTCTGCAGGGCGTTGTCCCGACCCGCGGACAGGCGGTTCGAGGGACTTCAGTGGTCGCCTTCCAGTAACGGTTCGCCGGTTCTCCCGGACGTGGTGTGCAGCATCGACTGCAGCCTCGAGGCCTGCACCCCGGCAGGAGACCACTACTTCGTGACCGGTTTGGTCGAAAGCCTGGAGATCCATCGTCCGGTCGCCCCGCTGCTGTTCTTCCAGGGCGGTTTCGGCGGATTCGTCCCGGGGTCCTTCGTCGCACCGAGTGATGCGATCGTGGCCGAGAGCGTGCAGACCGTGCAGTACATCCGCGACGGCATGCAGCGCCTCGCGCATGCGGCCCACGGGGAGGTGACCGCTTACGCCAAGGTCGCCGACCACGCGGTGGCCGTGGCGACGGTCGCCGGCCCGGATGTGCCGACGTCCACGATCCTCGGTTCGAAGTGGCCGCTCACGCCTCCTTTCGGCGAGGTGTTCCTGACCGGCGCTCCCGAGGCGGAGATAGAGCAGTGGATGAACAGGGCGAGGACCGCGGGCGAGGAGTTGCTGCGCATATCCCAGGAGCGTCTGGACCATGCGCATAAACACGGCTGGGCCGGGTCCTACGCCGGGGACACGAGAGACACGCTGCTCTTTCCCGCATTGACCGAGTACGGCGTGGACGGAGTCACGCCGGCGAAGCAACGCGAGATCCAGGCGATGCTCCAGGCCGCGGGGGAGGATCTCCGGCCGGTGGACCTCGAGCCGGAGAAGCAGTACGAGGGCGCAAGCCTGGTGGCCCCCATCCGCAACAGGCACGGACGATGCGAACTCATGCTCCGGCTGTGTCAGATTCCGCCGGTCTCCGGAGCCCGGATCGAGGTCCTGGCCGACGAACTGTGTCGCCTCACCCGAGAAGCCGAGAAGTCCGCCCAGCAGGCCTGAGCCCGTCGTCCCACCTGAGCGGTTCAGCCGGCCCGCTGGTCCCGGCTCCTTCCCCGTAGCCCCGCACGCCCCGTACGCGACGGGGGCCACCCGACGTGGGTGAGCCCCCGTGCGCGCCGTGTGCGTCCGGCGCGGGTCAGATCCGGCCGAAGCCGTAGTTCATGACCTTCTTGGCGTCCGTCTCGCGCTGGGCGGAGCCGGTCGAGGCGAGGACCGTGCCGATGACGGTCTTGCCGTTCTTCGTCGCGGCGAAGACCAGGCAGTACTTGGCCGTCGGGCCCGAGCCGGTCTTCACGCCGATCGCGCCGCTGTAGTTGTTCAGCAGCGTGTTGGTGTTGGTCCACGGCGCCATCGTGCGGGTGCTGCCCGTCTTCGTGACGGTCTTCGCCGTGTACGTCTTCGTCTTGACGATCGCGCGGAAGTTGGCGCTCTTCATCGCGCTGCTGGCGATCTTCGTCAGATCGCGCGGCGTGGAGTAGTTATTGCCCTTGCCGATGCCGTCGAACGAGTCGAAGTTGGTGTTCTTCAGCCCCAGCTTCTTCGCGTCGGCGTTCATCTTCCCGACGAAGGACTTCACACGGGCGGCCCGCGTCGAGCCCGTACCGAACTTGTCGGCCAGCGCGTACGCCGCGTCGCAGCCGGACGGCAGCATCAGCCCGTACAGCAGCTGACGCACGGTCACCTTGTCGCCCACGATCAGGCGCGCGGAGGACGCGTTGTTCGCCACGATGTAGTCGCTGTAGGCCATCTGAATGGTGACCTTGGCGTCGAGGTTCAGGTTCTTCTGCGCGAGCACGACCTTCGCGGTCATGACCTTCGTCGTGGAACCGGTCGAAAGGCGGGTGTCCGCGGCCTTGGTGTAGAGCGACTTGCCGTTCGCGTCGTTCATCACGAAGCCGCCCTTGGCGGCGATCGTGGGTGCGGCGGCGGCCTGCGCGGGCGCCGCGTAGAGGGCGCCGGAGGCCAGCACGGCGCCGGTGGTCACGGCGACACCGACGGCTCTGCGGACCCGGATGCCCTGAATCCCGATGTTCAAGTGAGGTACCCCGATTGCGTTGAATGCCCTATTGCTGCGGCCGAGTTGAGGTGCGGCCGGGAGCGGTCGCACGAGTCTGACACTTGGGTGGCGCGGATGGTTGTGCGCCGGGGCGGGGGCAATTTCCCGGTCCGGGGTCCCGGTCCGCGCGACAGCGCGGCGCGGTCGGTCCGGATGATGGACGAACGCGTCCATGCGTACGTGTTGTATCTATCCTGTCGGCATGAGTCCGGCTCCCGTGAAGCAACCCCCCGCCGCCGAGCGCGTCTACGCCCACGTCAAGCAGGGTGTCCTCGAACGCCGTTACGAGGGCGGCACGCTGCTGACCGAGGGGGAGCTGGCCGACGCCGCCGGGGTCTCGCGCACACCGGTGCGCGAGGCGCTGCTGCGGCTGGAGGCCGAGGGGCTGATCCGGCTCTACCCGAAGAAGGGCGCCCTCGTCCTGCCCGTCTCCGCGCAGGAGATCGCCGACGTCGTCGAGACCCGGCTGCTCGTCGAGGAGCACGCGGTGCGCAAGGCCGTCCCCGCGCCCCCCGGGCTCATCGAGCGCCTGGAGGCGTTGCTCGCCCGGCAGAGGGAACAGGCCGCCGCGGGCGACTTCGCCGCCGCGTCCGTCACCGACCGCTGCTTCCACGCGGAGATCGTCCGCAGCGGCGGCAACGAGATCCTCTCCCGCCTCTACGACCAGCTCCGCGACCGACAGCTGCGGATGGGAGTCGCCGTCATGTACTCGCATCCCGACCGCATCGCCAAGACCCTCTCCGAGCACCAGGAGATCCTCGAGGCGCTGCGCTCGGGGGACCCGGAGGCGGCCGCCGGGGTCGTCAACCGGCACGTGGGCTGGTTCTCCCACCTGGCCCGGGGAGAAGTGCGATGACCGGCGCGAGTCCCCTGCCCGGGGATCCTCCGGGCGGGCGGCGTGCCCTGGTGGTGTGGGGGATCGGCGTCTCGGTCTACTTCGTCGCCGTCACCTTCCGTACGTCCCTGGGCGTGGCCGGCCTCGACGCGGCCGACCGCTTCGGCGTCAACGCCTCCGCCCTGTCCACCTTCTCCATCCTCCAGTTGCTGGTCTACGCGGGCATGCAGATACCCGTCGGCCTGCTCGTCGACCGGCTCGGCACCAAGAAGGTTCTGGGCATCGGCGCCGTGCTGTTCACCATCGGGCAGCTCGGCTTCGCCCTCTCCCCGTCGTACGGCATGGCGCTCGCCTCCCGCGCCCTGCTCGGCTGCGGGGACGCCATGACGTTCATCAGCGTGCTGCGGCTGGGCAGCCGGTGGTTCCCGGCCCGGCGCGGGCCGCTGATCGGGCAGCTCGCCGGGCTGGCCGGCATGGCGGGCAACCTCGTCTCCACCCTGGTCCTGGCCCGACTGCTGCACGGCATCGGCTGGACGGCGGCCTTCGCGGGCAGCGCGCTCGCCGGTGTCGTGGTGTTCGTCCTGCTCCTGCTGTTCCTGAAGGACCACCCCGAGGGGCAGGAACCGGACCCCGTCCGGCACCAGGGCGCCGCCTACGTGCGCCGGCAGGTCGCCGCCTCCTGGCGCGAACCGGGGACCCGGCTCGGGATGTGGGTGCACTTCACCACGCAGTTCCCGGCGATGGTGTTCCTGCTGCTGTGGGGCATGCCGTTCCTCGTCGAGGCGCAGGGGCTGGACCGGGCCACCGCCGGTGAGCTGCTCACCCTCGTGGTGCTGTCCAACATGGTCTTCGGGCTCGTCTACGGCCAGCTCATCGCCCGGCAGCACGGCGCGCGGCTGCCGCTGGTCCTCGGGACCGTGGGGGTGACGGCTCTGCTGTGGGCGGCCACGCTGGCCTACCCGGGCGAGACGGCCCCGATGTGGCTGCTGGTGGTGCTGTGCACGGTGCTGGGTGCCTGCGGTCCGGCCTCGATGATCGGCTTCGACTTCTCCCGCCCGGTGAACCCGCCGGAGCGGCAGGGCACGGCGTCCGGCATCACCAACATGGGTGGCTTCATCGCGTCCATGACCACCCTGTTCGCCGTCGGCGTGCTGCTGGACGCCACCGGCGGGGACTACGGCGTCGCCTTCGCCGCCGTCTTCGTCCTCCAGGCCCTCGGGCTCACCCAGATCCTGCGGCTGCGCGGGCAGGCGGCGCGCAGGGAGCGGGAACGGCTGGTCGTCAGCCGGGTGGAGAGCGTGCACGTGCCGGTGTGAGCCGGCCGGTGCCGGGGCCGGTTCCGGTGCAAGGGGTGCGTGGGCGGGCGCCGGGGCCCGGGTGCCGTCCAGGGGCGCCCGGCGCCCCGCTCCCGTCGGTCCTACCGCGTCACCGCGAAGTGCCGCAGGATCGCCGCCGCCAGGTCCGGGTCGCCCTCCGTCTTCACCCGGTCCGACACCGCGTCCGGTGTCACCCGGCCGCACGCCAGGCGGACGTACGTCTCCCAGTCGAGGCCGAGCGTGACGGCCGGGCCGAGCGCCGGGGCGGTCTCCAGTGTGCCCCGGCCCTGGATGTCGACGCGGATGGTGCGCAGGAACTCCACGGGCCCGTGGACGTCGATGACCACGGCCGAGCTGCGCGGTGCCTGAGCCTTCTCGGCGACCACCCGCGGCAGCTCCGCGAGCAGCACGTCCCGGGCGACGTGCGCGCCGGGGGAGTCGAGGTTGCCGGGGCGGCCGAGAGCCACGCGCAGGTCCTGCTCATGCGCCCACACGGCGAACGCGTGCCGGCGCATGGACTCCTCCAGCGTGAGTTCCGAGCCGAGCGGGCCGCGCACCGTCCGGCCCGGCTCACGCGACTCGTTCCGCAGCTGGCGGTTGCGGCGGATGATCGTGTACTCCAGCTCGGAGGTCATCTCCGGCGCCGTGTGGTGGCGGCGCACGTCGACCTGCATCTCCATGTAGCGCTGCTGGTCGTTGGTGACGTGGAACAGGTCGCGCGGCAGTGTGTGGATCGGGCGCGGGTCGCCCAGCATCTCGCAGTCCAGACCGATGACATGGGAGACCACATCGCGGACCGACCACCCCGGGCACGGCGTCCGCCGGTTCCAGTCGGCCTCCACGAGCGGCTGCACCAGCTCGGATATCGCCTCGACGGACTGGTTCCAGGCGTCGGCGTAGGGCTGGAGGGTGGGATGCAGACTCACGGAACGGGACCCCTCGGCGGTCGGTACACGGGCAGGTTGTGGCGGCGGTGCCAGTGGGCGGTGGCTGCGCTCGGCGGGCGTCTCGGGACTCCCCCGGTTCTCGGCTACGCTCGAACCGGGAGGGCCCCCAAGTTACGCTGCTGCGAGGCACCCCGGCAGTGCTTTCGTGTGACGATCGTAGGCCGTGCCGACGAGTCGAATGCCAGGACGGTGGTATTGTGCGCGCTTCGTTGCTCCAAGTCGCCATGAACGAGGGTGAATCGGTCGAATCCCGTCGGCGCAGGGTCGCCGCTCTGGTGCGGGAACAGGCCGGAGCCGACCTCGTCGTCCTGCCGGAACTGTGGACGACCGGCGCGTTCGCCTACGAGGACTTCGCGCGCGAGGCGGAGCCTCTCGACGGGCCGACCCTCGAGGCGATGGCCGCGGCCGCGCGCGACGCCGGTGTATGGCTGCACGCGGGCTCCATCCCGGAGCGGGCTGCCGCCGACGGCGGCTCCGCCACGGGCGACGGGCCGCTCTACAACACTTCGCTCGTCCTCTCCCCCGCCGGTGACCTGGCCGCCGTGTACCGCAAGATCCACCGCTTCGGCTTCGACAAGGGCGAGGCCGTACTGATGAGCGCGGGCGACGCGCTGGTGACGGTGCCGCTGCCGCACACCACGCTCGGTGTCGCGACCTGCTACGACCTCCGCTTCCCCGAACTCTTCCGCGGTCTTGTCGACGCCGGTGCCGAGACGTTCGTCGTCCCGGCGGGCTGGCCGGACCGCCGCCGGTCCCACTGGACGCTCCTGGCGCAGGCGCGGGCCGTGGAGAACCAGGCGTACGTCCTCGCGTGCGGAACGGCCGGAACCCACGCCGGAGTTCCGCAGGCGGGTCACTCGATCGTGGTCGATCCGTGGGGAGAGGTCCTGGCGGAGGCCGGCCCCGGAGAGCAGGTCCTCACGGTGGACTTCGACCCGGCGACGGTGGCGAAGACCCGCGATCGGTTCCCGGCCCTCAAGGACCGCGTCCTCGGCCTGGACCGCCCGCACCCCTGAGCCTTCGCCCCGAGACGCGGCCCCGGGGCAGGCCCTAGCCCTCCCGCTCCTTCTCCGCCAGGTGGATCACGCACACCGCCACCGCGATCAGCAGCGCCGGGTCCGCGTCGTCCCGTACGACGTCGACGCCGTACGTCTCCCGGATGTGCCGCCAGCGCCGTGAGATCACGGCGAGCAGCTCACCGTCGTACTCCACGGCGAACTCACGGTCGAGGATCTTGCCGCTGACGTCCAGTTCGGTGCCGTCGGCCAGGGTGACCCGGTAGTGGTTGCGCAGCAGGGACAGCCGCTTGCGCCGGATCGCCGCCAGCGCCTCGCCGTCCCGTTCGATCACCATGGTGTCGCGCAGGGCGAACATCTTCTTGCGGATGTCGATGAGCACGCGGCCCCGGACGTCCTTCAGTTCGAAGGTGTCCCGCAGCCGCAGGGCCTTGCCGTCGACGAGGAAGACCTTGTTGCCCTGGTCGTCCTCGATCCAGTAGTCGTCACCGATGCCGAGGAGCCGGTCGCGTACGAGGAATCTCATGCCATCACGGGTGCCCCGCCGCCCGCCTCCCGACGCCGTCACTAGGCCGATTGTCGGCATGCGGCGCACCCGGCGCATGCGGTGTACATGGCACATGCGGTGTATGGGGCACACACGGTGTACAAGGCACGCACGGCGCGCACCGGTGGTGCTCGCTCAGACCCCGTATCCGTCGCTGTAGCCGTCGCGGCTGTGCGGGCGGGTGTCGTCGATGACCGGTGTGGCCGGCGGAACGACGACGCGCCTGCGCCGGGCGATGCTGCTGAAGGTCGCCACGCCGATCAGCCCGACGATCATGAAGATGACGCCGACCAGGTTCAGGTTGACTCCCTGCATGTCCCAGTCGGTCGCGAAGGTGAGGATCGCCCCTACGGCGATCAGGATGATGCACCCGCCGAGTCCCATGAGTGCCGCCTTCCTCTCCGGTTCTTCCGGTTCTTCCCCGGTCCTTCCGGTTGCCTCCGGGTACCCGGGCAGTCATCACTCATGCGTCGGGGGGGG
>NZ_JBHSPC010000011.1:17775-69732 GCF_042656345.1 Streptomyces incanus | reverse complement strand
CCCCGACGCATGCGGCTGGTGACCGGGAGCAGGCGCCCTTATCCCTCCAGGAACGCCGTCAGCGCGTTCGCCAGGAGGAACGGGTCCTTCGCGCCGCACAGTTCGCGCGCGCTGTGCATCGACAGGATGGCCACACCGATGTCGACGGTCCTGATGCCGTGCCGGGCCGCGGTGATCGGGCCGATCGTGGTGCCGCACGGCATGGAGTTGTTGGAGACGAACGACTGGAAGGGCACGCCCGCCTTCTCGCAGGCCGCCGCGAACACGGACCGGCCTGAACCGTCCGTCGCGTACCGGTTGTTGACGTTGACCTTGAGGATCGGGCCGCCGTCGACGCGCGGGTGGTGCGTCGGGTCGTGCCGCTCCGCGTAGTTGGGGTGGACGGCGTGACCGGTGTCCGAGGAGAGGCAGACGGTGCCGGCGAAGGCGCGCGCCCGGTCCTCGTACGAGCCGCCGCGGGCGAACACCGAGCGCTCCAGCACGCCGCCGAGCAGCGGCCCGTCCGCACCGGTGTCGGACTGGGAGCCGTTCTCCTCGTGGTCGAAGGCGGCCAGGACGGGGATGTAGGGCAACCCGGCCCCGGTCGCGGCGACCGCCGTCAGCGCGGCCGTACCGGCGTGCACGGACAGCAGGTTGTCCATGCGCGGGCCGGCCAGCAGCTCCTTGTCGCGGCCCAGGTACGCCGGCGGCTCCACGGAGTGCACCATCAGGTCCCAGCCGGTGACCTCGCCGGACGGAACCCCGGCGGTGTCCTCCAGGAAGGCGATGAGGTCGCCGTCGCGCACGTCCTCGCCCAGGCCCCAGATCGGCTGCATGTGGCGCTGCTTGTCGAGCTTGAGGCCGTCGGCGTTCACCGAGCGGTCCAGGTGGATGGCGAGCTGCGGAACGCGCAGCAGCGGCCGGTCGACGTTCACCAGCCGGGTCGAGCCGTCCCGCAGGGACAGCCGGCCGGCCAGGCCGAGGTCGCGGTCGAGCCAGGAGTTGAGCAGCGGACCGCCGTAGATCTCCACGGCCACCTGTCGCCAGCCCTGCGTCCCGGTGTCGGGCCGCGGCTTCACCCGCAGGTTGGGGGAGTCGGTGTGGGCGCCGACGATCCGGAACGGCGTGTGGGGCGCCGCGCCCTCGGGGACGTACCAGGCGATGATCGCGCCGCCACGCAGTACGTACGTGCCGCCGCTGCCCGCGCCGGGAGCCGCTGAGGTGTCGGCGTCCCAGGCGTCCGTTTCCATGACCTGACGGAAGCCCGCCTTCTCCAGCCGCTCGGCGGCGTTCGCCACCGTGTGGTACGGCGTGGGGGAGGCGGCGAGGAAGGTCATGAGGTCGTCGGTGTGGCCGCGGTCGAAGTGGGAGGGTTCGCTCATCATGTTCCTCCGTGGATACTCCGCTCTTCGGGCGGAGGGGAAACGGACTCTGCGGAGCAGGGCGGGGGACGGGGATGCGCCGCCGGGGCGGGTCCCGGCGCTCTGTCCGCAGGTTTGTTCACTGTGGGTGATGATGTGGGTGTGTCGGCGTAACCGGGAAGTAGGTGAAGCGGACGTTCGAGTACCGCTTCCGGCCGTCGGGCCGGCGGTGTCTGTCTGTGGAGCTGGTGTAAGACCTCAACGGGGTTCTCCGGGCGGACGGTCGGCGGTGAAGCGGAAAACCCCACGGCGCGAGCCGTGGGAATCCCCCTCGTCCATGAGGGGGAGGAGGCCAAGGTTCACCTTAACGAGACGAGGGCCCGCTTCCCTGTGCGGAAGCGGGCCCTCGTACGGGCTCGGGCGGTTCTCGGGTGGTTCTCGGCCGGTCTCGCGCGATCTGTGGCAGGAGGTCCGGGAGATCCGGGGGGTCCGGGAGGTCCGGGAGGTCTTAGAAGGCCGCCTCGTCCAGCTCCATCAGGTCCAGCTCGACGCTCTCGGCGACCTTGCGGGCCAGGGTGACGCCGGGCAGGACGTTGGCCGCGAAGAACTTCGCCGCGGCGATCTTGCCGGTGTAGAAGGGGACGTCCTTGGTGGAGGCCGTCTGGAGCTTCTCGACGGCGACCGCGGCACCCTTGAGGAGCAGGTGGCCGACGATCACGTCACCGGAGGCCATCAGCAGGCGGGTGGTGTTCAGGCCCACCTTGTAGATGTTCTTGACGTCCTGCTCGGTGGCCGCGAGGTCGGTGAGCATCAGGCCGACGATGGCCTCCAGCTCGACAGTGGCCTTGGCCAGGTGCTCGCGGGCACCCGCCAGCTCCTCGCCGCCGGTGCCGAGGGCGAGGAACTCCTTGATGTCCTCGGCGACCGAGTTCAGGGCCGCGCCCTGGTTGCGGACGATCTTCCGGAAGAAGTAGTCCTGGCCCTGGATCGCGGTGGTGCCCTCGTACAGGGTGTCGATCTTGGAGTCACGGATGTACTGCTCGATCGGGTACTCCTGCAGGAAGCCGGAGCCGCCGAAGGTCTGCAGCGACTGGGCGAGCTGCTCGTAGCCCTTCTCGGAGCCGTAGCCCTTGACGATGGGCAGGAGCAGGTCGTTGAGCGCGTGCTCGGCCGAGGTGTCCTCGCCCGCGGCCGCCTTGACCGCGATCGTGTCCTGCACCGAGGCGGTGTGCAGGACGAGCGCGCGCATGCCCTCCGCGTACGCCTTCTGCGTGATCAGCGAGCGGCGCACGTCGGGGTGGTGGGTGATGGTGACCTTGGGCGCGGTCTTGTCCATGAAGTTCGCGAGGTCCGGTCCCTGGACGCGCTCCCTGGCGTACTCCAGCGCGTTGAGGTAGCCGGTGGAGAGGGTGGAGATCGCCTTCGTGCCGACCATCATGCGGGCGAACTCGATGATGCGGAACATCTGGCGGATGCCGTCGTGCTTGTCGCCGATCAGCCAGCCCTTGGCGGGGTGCCGGTCACCGAAGGTCATCTCGCAGGTGTTGGACGCCTTCAGGCCCATCTTGTGCTCGACGTTCGTCGCGTAGACGCCGTTGCGCTCGCCCAGCTCGCCGCTCTCGGCGTCGAAGAGGTACTTCGGGACGAGGAAGAGGGACAGGCCCTTGGTGCCGGGACCGGCACCCTCGGGACGCGCGAGCACGTAGTGGAGGATGTTCTCCGACATGTCGTGCTCACCCGAGGTGATGAACCGCTTCACGCCCTCGATGTGCCAGGAGCCGTCCTCCTGCCGCACGGCCCTGGTGCGGCCGGCGCCCACGTCCGAACCGGCGTCCGGCTCGGTGAGGACCATGGTGGAGCCCCACTGCCGCTCGACGGCGAGCTGCGCGATCTTCTTCTGCTCGTCGTTGCCCTCCTCGTGGAGGACCCCGGCGAAGGCGGGGCCGGAGGAGTACATCCACACGGCCGGGTTGGCGCCCAGGATCAGCTCGGCGTACGCCCAGATCAGCGACGGGGGAGCCGTCGTGCCGCCGACGGTCTCGGGCACGCCGAGCCGCCAGTACTCGGAGTCCATGAAGGCCTGGTAGCTCTTCTTGAAGGACGCGGGGACCGGCGCGGTGTTGGTCTCCGGGTCGAAGACCGGGGGGTTGCGGTCGGCGTCGGTGAAGGACTCGGCCAGCTCGTTCTCCGCGAGGCGGGCCAGCTCCTCGAGGACGCTCTTCGCGGTGTCGACGTCCATCTCTTCGAACGGCCCGGTGCCGTACAGCTTGTCGCGCCCGAGGACCTCGAACAGGTTGAACTCGATGTCGCGGAGGTTGGACTTGTAGTGCCCCATGGTGACGGCTCCCGGTCCGTAGAGAGATCGGCGAGGCACTTGATTCCTCGCACAGGTTTGCATTCCAACAAGTGGCTACGATGATGCTACCCGCCAGTAATAAGAAGCAAGCCCGATCCGGCCATCTGTGACGAGATCCGCCCTCCGACACCCGGGGGGACCGGGAAGCCGGGGGCGTGACGGTCCCGGAAGCCCGTCGTGACCAGTCACACCGTCGATGATCCGGCCGTTCCCGCCGTACCCCGCCCGGCCCTCCGGTGCTCTCGGTACGCTTGCGCGCATGTACGGCTACGACCAGAACGTAGGGGCACAGCAGGGGTATGTCCCGCCGCAGCAGCAGATGCCGGGCGGCTATGGGCAGCAGCAGCAGCAGCAGCAGCAGCAGCAGCAACAACAGCAGCAGCCGCCGCTGTACCCGGAGCCGTCCGCACCGTCGCTCGCGGACGCGGTGCGCGCCTTCACCACGGGGCAGGTGGCCGCCGAGGACTTCCAGCAGGTCTTCGCGACGTCCAAGGTGTACTGCCCGCGCGGCGACAACCCGGGGTTCCTCGCCCTGCACAACACCCAGCAGCCGGTGATCCCGATGTTCACCTCGCTGAAGGAGTTGCGGCGGTACGCGGGCAAGGAGTCCAAGTACTTCGTGATCACCGGTGCCGAGGTGATCGACCTGCTGCCGACCGGCTACGGCTTCGTGCTGGACATGGAGGGCGAGCACCGGATGGTGTTCGACGCGAAGGCCGTGGAGCAGATGGTCGAGTTCGCGATGCGGCGCATGTATGGCTAGCCGCCCCGGCCGCGGGCACGCCCCGTGTCGTCGCCGGTGTCACCGTCGTCGTGTGACGGGTGGGTGATCTCCGCCCGTCCCGGAACCTGTGGAGCCCGGAGGGAATTCCCTCCGGGCTTCTGCCGTTGGGGGTGGCATGAAGTTCAACGTTCAACTAAGGTGGCCGTACGAGAGAGAGGTACCGACATGCCTGCAGTGACCGTCGAGAACCCGCTGACGCTCCCCCGTGTGACCGCTTCGGCCGACGCCGTGGCACGCCCCGTGCTCACCGTCACGACCGCGCCGAGCGGCTTCGAGGGCGAGGGCTTCCCGGTGCGCCGGGCGTTCGCCGGGATCAACTACCACCATCTCGACCCGTTCATCATGATGGACCAGATGGGCGAGGTGGACTATGCGCCGGGCGAGCCCAAGGGCACGCCCTGGCACCCGCACCGCGGCTTCGAGACCGTCACCTACATCATCGACGGGATCTTCGACCACCACGACTCCAACGGCGGTGGCGGCACGATCACCAACGGCGACACCCAGTGGATGACGGCCGGTTCCGGGCTGCTGCACATCGAGGCGCCGCCGGAGCAGCTGGTCATGTCGGGCGGCCTCTTCCACGGCCTCCAGCTGTGGGTGAACCTGCCGGCCAAGGACAAGATGATGGCGCCGCGCTACCAGGACATCCGCAGCGGCAGCGTCCAGTTGCTCACCTCCCCCGACGGCGGCGCGCTGCTGCGGGTCATCGCCGGTGAGCTGGACGGTCACGAGGGTCCCGGCATCACGCACACGCCGATCACGATGGTCCACGCGACGCTGGCTCCGGGTGCCGAGATCACCCTGCCCTGGCGCGAGGACTTCAACGGGCTGGCCTACGTGATGGCCGGCCGCGGCGCGGTCGGCACCGACCGCCGTCCGGTCCACGTGGGGCAGACGGCCGTCTTCGGCGCCGGTGGCTCGCTGACCGTCCGCGCGGACGAGAAGCAGGACGCGAACACGCCGGACCTGGAGGTCGTCCTGCTCGGCGGACAGCCGATCCGGGAGCCGATGGCGCATTACGGCCCGTTCGTGATGAACACCCGCGAGGAGCTCCAGCAGGCCTTCGACGACTACCAGAAGGGCCGTCTGGGCTCCGTCCCGGCCGTGCACGGCATGTCGACATCGGGCCCGCAGGAGTCCTGACCCGGGGACCCCGGGAGTCCTGACCGGCCGAGTGTGTGGTGGCCCCGTCCGATCCCGGACGGGGCCACCCGCCGTTCCCGGCGCGGTGGCCAAAGGCGACATGTCGCTTTCGACGCGGTCGCCGGGCGAGGGCGGGCCGGCGGCTGGACAGCGTCTGCCGGGCGTGATCGGCTGAGACGATGCAGGACTCCTCGTCATCTCCGTTGCTGCCCGACGCCGTTCGGCGCTTCGCCGCCTGGTGTGCCGTCATCCTGCTCGCCTGCGGGGTCGGTTACATCGGGGTACTGCTGTGCGTGCAGTTCCGGGTGGCCGTGATCCCCGTACTGCTCGCCCTCCTCGGTACGGCTCTGCTGCGGCCCCTGCACCGGCGGCTGATGCGGATGGGGGTGCAGCGGTCCCTGTCGGCGGGGCTCACGTGTGTCGCGGTCGTCGCCGTGGTCGGCGGCGCGGTGTACATCGTGGTGTCCGCGCTGATCGATTCCGGGGACCAGATCATCGCCTCGCTCAGGATCGCGGCGCGGGATCTCACCCGGCACTTCGGGGCGGCCGGTACCTCGCTGGACGACATCGCGGCGAACGCGCGCGGGCTGCTGTCCAAGTTCGGCGGTACGGCCGCGTCGGGTGTCATCAGTGGGGTCAGCGTGGTGGGCGAGGCGCTCGCCATGGCGGTGCTCGCGCTGCTGCTCGTGTTCTTCTTCCTGCGTGATTCCGACCGCGCCGCCGACACCCTGCGCGGGCTGGTGCCGCGCGGTTCCGGGGACGTGGTGGTGGCCGTGGCCCGCCGGGCCTTCCAAGCGGTCGAGGGGTTCATGCGCGGGACCACCTTCATCGCCCTCATCGATGCCCTCTGCATCACCGTCGGGTTGCTCGTCCTCAAGGTGCCCGGCGCCGTCGGACTGGGCGCGCTGGTCTTCGTCGGGGCGTACATCCCCTACCTCGGGGCGTTCATCTCCGGGGCGGTGGCCGTGCTGGTGGCGCTGGCCGACCGGGGGTTCGTCATCGCGCTGTGGGCGCTCGGCGTGGTGCTCGCGGTGCAGTTGCTGGAGGGGCATGTGCTCCAGCCGGTGATCCAGAGCCGCACCGTGCAGATGCATCCGGCGGCCGTGATGCTCGCCATCACCGCGGGCGCCTCGGTCGCCGGGATCGTCGGCATGCTGATGGCGGTACCGCTGACGGCGGCGGCCGTCGGAGTCCTGAACGAACTGCGCCAACGCCACACCGCGTCGACGGGACCGCCCTCGACGTCGCCCCCGGAGCCCGAGTCGTCGTGAGGGCCTTCACGGGGTGGTGCGGCTCTCGTGGGACGTGCGGTCCTGGTGGAACGTGCGGTCCTTGTGGGTGGGGCGGTCCTCGTAGGGCTGTGAGGCGGCAGCCCCGTCGGCCCTGTCCGGTGGGGTGCCCGACTCGTCCAGCTCGAACCAGATGCTCTTGCCCTTGCCGCGCGGGTCGACGCCCCAGGTGTGGGCCAGGAGTTCGATCAGGAGCAGGCCGCGGCCGGAGGACGCCAGCTCGCCCGGTGTGCGGAGGTGCGGGAGGTCGTCGCCCGCGTCGGTGACCTCGATGCGTATCCGGCGGCCCTGAGGCCCGTCGGTGATCTCGGCTTCGAGCAGGGCGTCGGCGTCGGTGTGCACGAGGACGTTGGTGAGCACCTCCGACAGGAGCAGGACCGCCGAGTCGACCTGGTCCGGCGAGCACCAGTCGTGCAGCAGCTCGCGCAGTTGCTGCCGGGCCTCCGCGACCCGCTCCGGCTCGGCCTGATCCACCGTCAGCATGGTGCGGCGCAGCGACGGCCGTACCGTGTCCCGGCCCGCGCCGTGGTCCTCGGCCCGCCGGGTGAGCAGCAGCAGGGCGATGTCGTCCTCGCGGCGGTCGATCAGGGGGCCGGTGGTGTAGTGCGAGGAGGGGCCGTGGACCGCTTGGACCAGGGCGTCCGCCAGTTCCTCCAGGGTGCCCTCGTGGCGTTCGAGGATGCCGCGCAGCCGTTGCCAGCCCGTGTCCAGGTCATGGCCGCCGGTCTCGATCAGACCGTCCGTGCAGACCAGCAGGGTCTCGCCGGGTTCCAGGACCATGCCGGTGGTGGGGTAGTCGGCGTCCGGGGCGATGCCCAGCGGAAGCCCGCCGGCCGTCTGCCGGGTCAGTACGGTCATGTCGGGCATGCGGACCGTCGGGTCGGAGTGTCCCGCGCGGGCGACGTCCAGCACTCCGCCGGCAGGGTCGACCTCCACGTACAGGCAGGTCGCGAAGCGCGGATCGACGGGGTCCACCTCGTTGATCCCGTACAGGAAGCGGGAGGCGCGGGAGAGCACGGCGTCGGGCCGGTGCCCTTCCGAGGCGTACGCCCGCAGGGCTATCCGCAACTGGCCCATGAGCCCGGCGGCCCGTACGTCGTGGCCCTGCACATCCCCGATGACCAGGGCGAACCGTCCGTTCGGCAGGGGAATCACGTCGTACCAGTCACCGCCCACCTGGAGGCCGCCACCGGTGGGGATGTACCGGGCGGCGAGACTCATTCCGGGGATGCGCTGCGGGCCGAGCCTCGGCAGCATCGAGCGCTGCAGGTCGTCGGTGAGGGCCCGTTCGTTCTCGGCGGTGCCCGCGCGGGTCAGTGCCTGGGCCAGCATCCGCGCCACGGTGGTCAGCACCGACCGCTCCTCGGGGGTGAAGGCGACCGGGTGGGCGAAGGCCGCCATCCAGGTGCCCATCGTGCGGCCGGCCACGGTCAGCGGCAGGAACGCCCAGGACTGGCGGCCGAAGCGTTCGGCGAGCGGCCAGGTGAGGGGATAGCGCGCCTGGTACTGCTGCGGGGTGGACAGGTAGACCGCGCGGCCCGTCCGTACCACCTCGGCGGCCGGGTAGGCCGTGTCCAGCGGCATGGAGAAGGCGTCCTCGGCGTCGGGTTCCTGCCCGTGGTGACCGATGATGGTGAGCCGGTCGCCCGCCACGCCGAACACCGCGAGTCCGTCCGGTGAGAAGCCCGGCATCGAGAGGTTCGCCGTGACCCGCAGCACTTCCTGCGTCGACCGCGCCTCGGCCAGCGCCCTGCCCGCGTCCAGTAGGAACGCCTCCCGGCACCGGCGCCAGTCGCCGGTGACCGCCCTGCGGGCGGCGGGCGTGCCGGGGGCCGGCTCGATGACCTCCTGAAGGGTTCCGGTGAGCAGGTACGCCTTCCGCAGAGGGTCGAAGGTCGGCTTGAAGCGGCTGCGCACCATCCGTACGACCCGTTCCTGGTCGTTCATGATCCGGATACGCGCCTCGGCGAGGGCGCCTTCGGTGACGGCGAGCCGGACCACTCCGGTGACCTCGTTCCAGTCGACCGGGTGCAGTCGCGCCCGCACCTGGGCCTCTGTGAGGGTGACCTGCTCGGCGGGTAGTCCCAGGAGCCGTGCCGCCACCTCGTCGACCGTGACCTGCCCGGCTGCCGTGTCCCAGTGCCATCTGCCGGTGTCGAGGAGGGCGAGGACGTCCCCCATGGACGGCAGGGGCTCACCTGTGCGCATTGCCCCACTTTATGGAGCTTCAGGATGAAAACGCCACCGGCGGTCTCCGCGGGCCCGGCCGGTAATCCTGGGGCAGCGATCTTGGGCCGGCCGGTAGGCTTGGGGGAGTTTCACGTGAAACGAAGACCCCGATCCGCGAAGGCTGGATGAACGACGATGCATCGGTACAGGTCCCACACCTGCGGCGAGCTCCGCGCCTCTGACGTCGGCACCGACGTCCGGTTGAGCGGCTGGCTGCACAATCGGCGCGACCTGGGCGGCATCCTCTTCATCGATCTGCGCGATCACTACGGCATCACGCAGCTCGTGGCCCGTCCCGGCACGCCCGCCTACGAGGCCCTGGACCGGCTCTCCAAGGAGACCGTCGTCCGGATCGACGGCAAGGTCGTCTCCCGCGGTACGGAGAACGTCAACCCCGAGCTGCCGACCGGTGAGGTCGAGGTCGAGGTCGGCGAGGTCGAGGTGCTGGGTGCGGCGGCTCCGCTCCCCTTCACGATCAACGCCGAGGACGGGGTCAACGAGGAGCGGCGCCTGGAGTACCGCTTCCTGGACCTGCGCCGCGAGCGCATGCACCGCAACATCCTGCTGCGCACGTCGGTGATCTCGGCCATCCGCCACAAGATGACGGCGCTGGGCTTCAACGAGATGGCGACGCCGATCCTCAGCGCCACCTCCCCCGAGGGCGCCCGCGACTTCGTCGTCCCGTCGCGCCTCAACGCGGGCAAGTTCTACGCGCTGCCGCAGGCTCCGCAGCAGTTCAAGCAGCTGCTGATGGTCTCCGGGTTCGACCGCTACTTCCAGATCGCGCCCTGCTTCCGCGACGAGGACGCCCGCGCGGACCGCTCTCCGGGCGAGTTCTACCAGCTCGACGTGGAGATGAGCTTCGTCGAGCAGGAGGACGTCTTCCAGCCCATCGAGAAGCTCATGACCGAGCTCTTCGAGGAGTTCGGCAAGGGGCGGCACGTCACCTCGCCGTTCCCGCGGATCCCGTTCCGCGAGGCGATGCTGAAGTACGGCTCCGACAAGCCGGACCTGCGCGCCAAGCTGGAGCTCGCCGACATCACCGACGTCTTCGAGGGCTCGGAGTTCAAGGCGTTCGCCGGCAAGCACGTGCGCGCGCTGCCGGTGCCGGACGTCTCCGGTCAGCCGCGCAAGTTCTTCGACCAGCTCGGTGACTACGCGGTCTCGCAGGGCGCCAAGGGCCTGGCGTGGGTGCGGGTGGCCGAGAGCGGCTCGCTGACCGGCCCGATCGCGAAGTTCCTGACCGAGGCGAACGTCGCGGAGCTGACCAAACGGCTGTCCCTCGCCCCCGGCCACGCGGTGTTCTTCGGCGCGGGTGAGTTCGACGAGGTCTCCAAGATCATGGGCGCCGTCCGGGTCGAGGCCGCGAAGCGGGCCGGCCAGTTCGAGGAGGACGTCTTCCGCTTCTGCTGGATCGTCGACTTCCCGATGTACGAGAAGGACGAGGAGACGGGGCGGATCGACTTCTCGCACAACCCCTTCTCGATGCCGCAGGGCGGCCTGGAGGCTCTTCAGACCCAGGACCCGCTGGACATCCTGGGCTGGCAGTACGACATCGTGTGCAACGGCGTCGAGCTGTCCTCGGGCGCGATCCGGAACCACGAGCCGGACATCATGATCAAGGCCTTCGAGATCGCGGGCTACGACCGTGAGACGGTCGAGGACAAGTTCGCCGGCATGCTGCGCGCCTTCCGCTTCGGCGCCCCGCCGCACGGCGGCATCGCGCCCGGCGTCGACCGCATCGTCATGCTCCTCGCCGACGAGCCCAACATCCGCGAGACCATCGCCTTCCCGCTCAACGGCAACGCCCAGGACCTGATGATGGGCGCCCCGACGGAGCTGGACGAGGCCCGCCTGAAGGAACTGCACCTGACGGTGCGCAAGCCGCAGGCGAAGTAACCCGCACGGCAGCGAAGGGGCCCGGAAGCATCGAACGCTTCCGGGCCCCTTCGTATGCTTCCGGACCCCTTCGCAGCCGGGCCTTCATCACCGGACTCATGGCGGCTGCTCAGCTGCTCGGTGGCTCAGCTGCTCAGCTACTCGGCGGCCGGCGAGAGGTTGCTGGGTCACGGGGCCGGATCAGGGGGCGGTCACCGACAACGGGTACGGACTTCCGTGCGGAACCCGATCAACTACTCGTCCTCAAAGATCTCTGCGGCCGTCGGGGCCGTGACGGCACGGCGGTGCCACTGGCGCAGGATCTCGGGGTCACCACAGCCGGTGATGCGTTCCCGGACCGCTTCGGGGACGCTGATGCCGCGCACTTCCAGGATCTCCAGGACGTCCTCGGCGGCGCGTCGTGCCGCGCCCTCGGCCCGGCCCTCGTCGCGGATTTCCTCGGAGAGGGGCGACTTGTAAAAGGAGAGGTCCACGGCCACCAGTTTCCTCCACAGCTGTGCGGCCGGGTGCTCGCCCAGGCCTTGTGTGACGAGTTCGATGATCGGGTCGGTGATGCTCTGCGGCGTGTCCCGCAGAGCGGTCGTCCTTGATTTCAGTACCCGAGGTAGGTGATCTGGACGATGTAGACACGTTCGCTGCGTACGACGACCTGGTATCTGAACATGCCGCCGGGGACGATGACGTCGCCGCCCTTCGGGTCGATGCCCTCGTGGGCCCGGCCGTGAATGTGGACGGCTTCGGCGGCTCTGACCAGCTCGTCCGCCTTCCTCTTCACACCGGCGAGGAACTCGGCGGGCGCGGTGCGGGCGGTTTCCTCCGCACCGAAGGCGTACTCCCACTTCCAGCTCAACCGCGCACTGCTTTCATGGCTTCGTCCAGGACTGCGCTCAGCTCCCGCAGAGCCTCCTCGGCGATGGCGGGATTCTCGTGCTCCAGCCTGCTCTGGGCCTGCGCGAAGCGGGAGGACAGAGCAGGGCGCCGGGCGATCTCGATGTCTCGGGCCCAGGTGAGGACCCAGCTCCGCACGGGGCTCAGGGACTGCCACTCCACGGCTTTGGTGAAGGCGTCGTCTTTTGTGGCCTGCATCTCGTCCAGGCGCCCCGGATCGACCACGGCGAGAGCCGTGCGCAGGGCGTCAGGAGTCTGCTCGGGACGTGGGATCAGCTCGTGTCCGTGATCGGCCTGAGTACTCATGGTGTCCTCCACAGGGTGCCCTGGCCAGGGTATCCGGACGGGGCCGCGGAGGAGCCGGACCGGGAACCGGGCAGGTCGCGAGCGGCCTGTCACGGTCGGCCCTGTTCAACGAGGGACGGCTCGTCGGTTCCGGTGTGGGGGGCACCGGAACCGACACCCACCGAGGCGCAGCCCTGGCAGTGGTGGGTGTCGGGGCCGCGGTAGGCGTGGTCGCAGGTGTCGCAGTTGCGGAGGGGGTGTCGGACGGCCGGTGGCGGCTCGGGGGCGCGGAACGGCGGGAGGGGCGGCAGCTTGGCCGTCAGGCGGTGGGCCAGGAAGGCGGCCGGGCGGACCAGGGGTTCCAGCGGCAGGTTGCCGGCCAGGGCCTTGCGGACGGCGGTGGGGGTCAGGTCCCGTTCCAGCCAGGCGGCGACGCCGGGGGCGAGGTGTTCGGCGTCGGTGGCGGAGAGCAGCAGGCGGGGGTCCTCGCGGCGCAGGCCGGCGAGGACGTCGGTGGCCGCCTGGAGGAGGTCGGGGGAGGTGTACGAGGGCTTCGGTACGGCGGGGAGGGCGCGGCGGCGTGCGGGTTCCCGCTGCGGGGCGGTGGCCGCGCGGCGGGCCGGGGGTGTGGGCGCCTCACTCGTTTCGGACGGGGCGCCGCGTCGGCCGGGCTGGTTGCAGGAGACGGTGCGGGTGACGATCCGGCCGGTCGGGGTGCGTTCGCGGGTGCGGCGCAGGTAGCCGTGGGTCTCCAGCTCGCGCAGGGCGGCGGCGATCCGGGTCGGACCCTCGGGGAAACGGGCGGCCAGGGTCTTGATGTCGGCGGCGGCGCCGGTGGGCAGGGACTGGATGTGGCAGGCCAGTCCGATCGCCAGCAGGGAGAGGTCCGGGTGCTGGGCGAGGTGGTTGCCGATCACCGTGAAGCGGTCGGTGTGGCGGGAGTTGTCGTGGGCAACGCCACCGGGGTGCCCCTTCGCGCGGGCGCGGTGGGAGAGGGGTGGTTTTTCCCGCTGTCACGGGACTGGGCGTGCGGGCGCACGCTAGTGTTTTGGGTGTCCATCGGGAAGGTCGCTCTTCCTTGGTGGTCAGGCCCTCGCAGTGGGATGCCAGTCCCGGCGGGGGCCGTTTGCATGTCTGAGGATGTGTGCCGTGCTGCGCTGAGCGTAGGGCAGGCAACCCGTCACATATCCAGTTCAGTCGGTGATGTTCACTCGCGCGAGTGAGCGTGCGCCGTGGGCGGGAGGGGTGGGGCTTGGTGGGGTTTCTTTCTCTCCCGTGGTCCTTGGGGAAGACGGCCGACGGCACCGGAACACACCCGGCCGGGGTCCGGTGCCGGTGATGTTTCCGATGGTCAGGACGGCGGTAGATCGAGTTCCGCCCATACGGTCTTGCGGGGGACCGGTCCGAGATCCACGCCCCAGCGGTCGGCGAGGGCCTCGACGAGGAGCAGGCCGCGTCCGGACTCGGCGTCGGGGGCGGGCACGCGGCGGCTCGGGAGGTCGTCACCGCGGGTGTCCGTGACCTTGATGTGGAGGGTCCCGTCGCGGTCCAGGAGGGCGAGGCGGAAGTCGCGTCCGGCGAGCCGGCCGTGGGTGGCCGCGTTCGCGGCGAGTTCGGCGACGAGGTGTTCGGCGGCCTCCGCGACGCGGTGGGGCAGGTCGCGGTCGCGCATCCAGTCCGTGGCGAGCAGCCGGGCGAGGCGGGCGCCGCGGGGCGTGGGTGACAGGAGCACGCTGAAGGGGTCGGTGGCCGACACAAGGTGGGTGGTCTTTTCGCTGTTCACGTGACCGAGAGTGGCCGGGCGCGCTTACCGTGAACAGTGACAGCCCCGACACGTAGGGTGACTGTCGGAGCTTGTCGGCCGCTGTCCGGACCGTCGGAAACCGGCCTGCGGGCAAGGGTGTTGCGGCACGGCGGTACGACAGGGGAGTGCGGTATGTCGGTGGACGGCGAGGCGGTACGGCTCCGGACCGAGGCGGACGAACCGGGGTGGGAGGTGGACCCGGACGACGAGTGGGGTGTGGCCGTTCTCGCCACGGTGGGAAGGCAGTTGAGGCTGCGGCGGGAGGCCGTGGGGATGCGGGTCGTCGACTTCGCGGCGGCGGTCGGATACGGGGACGACCTGGTCTACAAGGTCGAGGGCGGGAAGCGGATTCCCCAGCAGGAGTACCTGGACAGGGCCGACGAGGTGTTGAACGCGGGTGGGCTCGTCGCGGCGGCCTGGGAGGACGTGAAGAGGGTCCGGTACCCGAAGAGTGTGCGGGCGCTGGCGCAACTGGAGGCCAAGGCGGTTGAGCTTGGGGTGTACGTCGGGCTCAGCATCCACGGGCTGTTGCAGACACCAGAACATGCGCGTGCGCTGTTCGACGCATGGCAGCCGCCATACTCGAAGGACGAGGCGGAGAGCCTGGTAGCTGCTCGGATGGCCCGAAAGTCGATCTTCGAACGGTCTCCCGCTCCGGCTCTCAGCTTCGTCCTGGAAGAGGCGACGCTGTGTCGGCGCGTTGGGGGCACAATGGTGTGGCGACAGCAGCTCGAACACCTATTGGAGGTGGGGCGGTTGCGCAACGTTACGTTGCAGGTGATGCCTACCGGCGCGGGAGCTCACCCCGGGTTGGACGGCAGGATCGAGGTACTGAAGTTCGCCGACGGTACGGCGGCGGGTCGTTCCGACGGTGCGTTCAACGGTCGGCCGACTTCGGACCCGAAGCAGCTGCGGATCCTTGAGCTGCGCTATGGGACCATCCGTGCGCAGGCTCTCACCCCACGGGAGTCGCTGGCCCTCATCGAGCAAGTGCTGGGAGAAACATGATCCGCAAGGCTTCTGCCGGGGACGCTTCTGAACTGGCCTGGTTCAAGAGCAGTTACAGCGACGGCCCCGATGGCAACTCCTGC
This sequence comes from Streptomyces incanus, assembly GCF_042656345.1. NCBI lineage: Bacteria > Bacillati > Actinomycetota > Actinomycetes > Kitasatosporales > Streptomycetaceae > Streptomyces > Streptomyces incanus. Next base: position 54,621 of record NZ_JBHSPC010000011.1, on the reverse strand, counting down.
ATCGAGCTTGCTCTCACCCCCGGCACCGTGCACGTCCGCGACTCCAAGGACGTCGAGGGCCCCCGGCTGGTGCTCACGCCCGGCGCATGGGCGGACTTCGTGGCGTACACCTCGGGACGCTGACTCGGCGACGGCACGCGCCCCACCCCTGGTTGTCACCGGGAGCGGGGTCGCTCCGCTCCGGCGGTGGTCGTGCTCGCGCTCGCGGTGGTGGTCGCGGTGGGTGCCGTGCGGGTCAGCGGGCCACGAACTGGGTGAGGATGGCCTGGACCTCGTAGATGTCGACGCCCTTGGTGAAGGTCTTCTCCACCGGGGCCGGGGTGCCCGAGATCCAGATCTTCAGTTCGGCGTCGAGGTCGAAGTGGCCGGCGGTCTCGACGGCGAAGTGGGTGATGCTGCGGTACGGGATCGAGTGGTACTCGGTCTTCTTGCCGGTGATGCCCTGCTTGTCGATCAGGATCAGCCGGCGGTCGGTGAAGAGGATGGTGTCGCGGATCAGCAGGTAGGCGGCGTGCACCTGCTCGCCGTGGCCCAGGAGGCGGGCGTACTCCTGCTGCGCCTCCGCCGGGTTGATGCTGTGCGCGTTACCGAACAGTGCCATGAGCGCTCCCCTGCGTGACGTGGTCGTACCGCGAAGCTAACGGACGCGTCAGGGCCCGGGAACCTCTGTTCCCGGGCCCTGACGTCGGTGGTGCGGGGTCGTTACGCGGACTCGGGCTCGCCGCCGAAGCGCTCCTTGTACGCGTCCAGGTCGTCGTCCGTCAGCTTGGCGAAGAGGACCGGCGGGACGGTGAAGGGCGTGCCGGCGGGGACGGAGGTGAGGGCGCGGGCCTCCTCGGCGGAGACCCAGGCCGCGGTGTCATCGGCGAGGGAGAAGACCTGGCGCATCGCCGCCGACGTCGCCGGGATGAACGGCTCCGACACGACCGCGTACAGGCGGATCAGGTTCATCGCCGTACGCAGGGTGAGGGCGGCGCCGTCCTTGTCGGTCTTGATCTCCAGCCAGGGAGCCTTCTCCTCCAGGTAGGAGTTGCCCGCGGACCACAGGGCGCGCAGCGCGGCCGCCGCCTTGCGGAACTGCTTCGCCTCCATCTGGGACTCGTACTCCGCGAGGAGCGACGCGATCTCCTCCCCGAGCCGGGTCTCGGCCTCGCCGGGCTCGCCGCCCGCCGGGACCTCCTCGCCGAAGCGCTTCTTGGAGAAGGACAGGACGCGGTTGACGAAGTTGCCGAGGGTGTCGGCCAGGTCCTTGTTCACCGTGGCGGTGAAGTGCTCCCAGGTGAAGGACGAGTCGTCCGACTCGGGCGCGTTGGCGATGAGGAAGTACCGCCAGTAGTCGGCCGGGAGGATGTCCAGCGCCTGGTCGGTGAAGACACCGCGCTTCTGGGAGGTGGAGAACTTGCCGCCGTAGTACGTCAGCCAGTTGAAGGCCTTGACGTAGTCGACCTTCTTCCACGGCTCGCGGACACCCAGCTGGGTGGCCGGGAACATCACCGTGTGGAACGGGACGTTGTCCTTCGCCATGAACTCCGTGTAGCGGACGGTGTCGTCCGCCTCGTACCACCACGACCGCCAGTCGCGCGTCTCACCGTCGGGCGCGGAGTCCGCCCACTCCTTCGTCGCGGCGATGTACTCGATCGGGGCGTCGAACCAGACGTAGAAGACCTTACCCTCGGCCGCCAGCTCCGGCCAGGTGTCGGCCGGCACCGGGACGCCCCAGTCCAGGTCGCGGGTGATCGAACGGTCGTGCAGGCCCTCGGTCAGCCACTTGCGGGCGATGGAGGCCGCCAGATGAGGCCACTCCTCCTCGTGCCGGGCGACCCATTCCTCGACCTCGTGCTGGAGCTTCGACTGGAGGAGGAAGAGGTGCTTGGTCTCGCGGACCTCCAGGTCCGTGGAGCCGGAGATCGCCGAACGCGGGTCGAGCAGGTCGGTCGGGTCCAGTACGCGCGTGCAGTTCTCGCACTGGTCGCCGCGGGCCTTGTCGTAGCCGCAGTGGGGGCAGGTGCCCTCCACATAGCGGTCCGGGAGGAAGCGGCCGTCGGCCGGGCTGTAGACCTGCCGGATCGAGCGCTCCTCGATGAAACCGTTCTCGTGGAGACGGCGGGCGAAGTGCTGGGTGATCTCGACGTTCTGCGGCGACGAACTGCGGCCGAAGTGGTCGAAGGCGAGGTCGAAGCCGTCGTAGACCGCCTTCTGCGCGTCGTGCGCCTGTGCGCAGAACACGTCGACGGGCAGGCCCTGCTCCTTCGCGGCCAGCTCGGCCGGGGTGCCGTGCTCGTCCGTCGCGCAGATGTACAGGACGTCGTGGCCGCGCTGGCGCAGATAACGGGAGTAGACGTCCGCCGGGAGCATGGACCCCACCATGTTGCCCAGGTGCTTGATCCCGTTGATGTACGGAAGGGCGCTGGTGATGAGGTGTCGAGCCATCGGGGGCTGCTCCCAGGTTGAAACGTACGGAACCTCCAAATCGTAGCCGACACGGGTGCGCCGCCCGCTTCTCGTTTTATGGACTGAGAAGCGGGCGGCGCGGGAGTGCGTGAGGGCTGTCGCCGTGGTGCCGAGGCCCGGGTCAGGGGCGCCAGGACTTCAGTACGGCCTCGTAGAGCTCCTTGTCGGTGAGCTCCAGGGGGGACTCGCCGGCGAGGAAGTGGGCCGTGTTCGGCATTTTCAGCTTGCGGAGGTAGTCGAACGCCTTGTTGTCCGGATCCCCGAAGGCGACGAACGAGAAGAAGACGGAGGAGTGGGTCTTCGCGGCCTCCGTGAGGGCCTGGGTCGCGGGGGTCTTCGCGTCGGGGGCGCCGTCCGTCTGGAAGACCACCAGGGCGGGCGTGCCGGGCGCCGCCTTGTCGTGCAGGGCGAGGACCTCGGCCACGGCCGCGTGATAGCTGGTCCGGCCCATACGGCCGAGGGACGCGTGCAGGGTGTCGATCTTGTCCTCGTGGTCGGCGAGGGTCAGCTCGCCGGTTCCGTCGACCTCGGTGGAGAAGAAGACGACCTTGACCGTGACGGACTCGGGGTCCGTGGCGAGGTGGGCCGCGAGAGCGAGGGTCTGCTCGGCGAGGGCCTGTGCGGAGCCGTCCTTGTAGTACGGGCGCATCGACGCGGAGCGGTCGAGAACGAGGTAGACCTTGGCGCGGGTGTCGGCGAGGCCGCGCTCCGCGAGGGCCTGGCCCGCGGCGTCGTAGGCAGTGCGGAGCGCCTCCGGCGTTTTGAGGGGGGTGGTGGGGTTGGCGTCGGCCTCGGCTTCGCCTTCGGCCTCGGTGGTGTTCCCGCCCGCACCGCCCGTGCGGGTTTCGTCGTCGGGTGCGGGTGGCCCCTGTGGGGTGTCCTCGCCGTCGGCGGCCGCGGGCTGAGGTTCCGGGGTCGCCTCCGCCTTCGCCTCCGTCTCCACCTTCGGCGTCGTCGCGGCTGCGGGCTGGGCCTCCGGCTCCGGCTCTGTCTCCGGGATGGCCTCGGCCGCGGGTTCCGGCGTCGGCTCTGGTGCAGCCTCGGCCACCGGCTCGGCTTCGGCCTCGGGCTCGGCCTTCGGGGCGGCTTCGGCCTCGGGGGTGGTGTCGGCCTCGGGCTGGGCCACCGGCTGTGGCTTGGCCTCGGGGGTGGTGTCGGCCTCGGCCTCGGGCTCGGCTTCGGCCTCGGGCTCGGCTTCGGCCTCGGGCTCGGCCTTCGGGGCGGCTTCGGCCATCGGCTCGGCTTCGGCCTCGGTCTTCGGAGCGGCCTCGGCCTCGGGCTGGGCCACCGGCTTCGGCTTGGCCTCGGGGGTGGTGTCGGGCTCGGCTTCGGCCTTGGCTACTGGCTGCGGCTCGGCCTTGGCCTTCGGGGCGGCCTCGGCCACCGGCTCGGCTTCGGGCTCGGGCTCGGCCTCGGCCACCGGCTCGGCTTCGGGCTCGGGCTCGGCCTCGGCCACCGGCTTCGGCTCGGCCTCGGGGGTGGTGTCGGGCTCGGGGGTGGGTGTCGTCGTTGTTTCTGCCTTCGGCTCGAGGGCTGTCTCGGGCTCGGGCTGCGGAGCGTCGGGGGTGGGTGCCGGCTTCGGCTCGGGCTTCTCGGCCGCGGGCTCGGGGGCCGGCTCCGGGTCGGGGGTGGGGGGCGTTGCGTCGTTGAAGGCCGCTGAGACGAGGTCGTGTTCCTCGACCCGGGGTTCCGGGACGGAGGCCTTGGTGACCTGCGGCGTCGGTTCGGGGGAGGGGGACGGGAGCCGGGAGGCCGAAGCCGCGGCCGCCGTGGACTCGGTGGCCGGCTCGGGCGGCGTCGGGGTGGCCGCGGTCGCGGCGTCCGGGCGGGCGGTTTGTTCCGCACCGTCCGTTTCGGCGACCGGCGTCGCACCCTCCACCTCTGCCGTGCTTGCTTTGCGTGACCGGCCGAACGCGTTCCGCAGGAGAGTGAGAATGCCCATGTGCGCAACCCTTCGCGTGAGTTGTAGCCCGTCAATCCCTGGCCAGGACGGACACGTAAGGTTAGCGGCCCTTGTGGGTGATCTTGGGCAGGGTGTCAAGGGTGCCATTCGGCCCCTGTGGGCCGGACTGCAGTGAAGCAGGTAACTCCCTTCGCGCTGCCGCAGGTTCACTCTCCGTTCACTCCGGCGCCCGGCTGCCGCACGTATGTGCCCCTATGGTCACGCTGACACCCCGGGTACCCAAGGAGAGAACACGTGCGCAAGCTGCTTCCGTTGATCGGGACGCCGTCCGGTTCGCACCCCGGCGGCCGGTCCGCCATGACCTGCCGTTTCCGGTGTGGTGACGCCTGCTTCCACGAGGTGCCCAACACCAGTTCCAACGCATACGTCGGCGACGTCATCTCCGACGCCCTCAGCCGCCGGTCGATGATGCGGGCCGCCGCCGCTGTCACGGTTGTCGCGGCCGGTGCCGGCGCGGTCAGCCTCGCCGGTGCTCCCGAGGCCCAGGCCGCCCCCGTCGCCGGCAAGGGAAGCCCCGGTAAGGGGCACGGCCAGGGGAACCAGAAGCCGAAGGGCGCCCGCGGTCTGCGCTTCACGCCTGTCGCGCCCAACACCGCCGACGCCGTCACCGTGCCGGAGGGCTACGGCCAGAACGTCGTCATCCGCTGGGGTGAGCCCATCCTGCGCGGCGCGCCCGCCTTCGACCCGGAGAACCAGACGGCCAAGGCGCAGGCCGGGCAGTTCGGGTACAACATCGACTTCCTCGCGCTGCTCCCCCTCAAGGGCGAGCGCGGCCGGCAGCTGCTCGTGGCCAACCACGAGTACACCGACGAGGTCCTGATGTTCCGCGGCTACGACGCCGACAACCCCACCCGCGAGCAGGTGGAGATCGGCTGGGCCGCGCACGGCCTGGGCATCGTCGTCGTCGAGGAGGACCGCAAGAGCGGCAAGCTCACGCCCGTCACCCGGCACCACCTCAACCGGCGGCTCACCGCCACCTCCGAGTTCCGGCTGACCGGCCCCGTCGCCGGGTCCGACCTGGTGAAGACCTCCGCCGACCCGACCGGCCGCAAGGTGCTCGGCACCCTCAACAACTGCGCCGGCGGCACCACCCCGTGGGGCACGACCCTGCACGGCGAGGAGAACTTCAACCAGTACTTCGCCAACAGCAGCCGCACGACCGACAAGCGGTACGGCATCGGCACCGGCGCCACCGAGCGCAAGTGGGAGCGGTTCGACAAGCGGTTCGACCTCGCCCAGGAGCCCAACGAGGCGCACCGGTTCGGCTACGTCGTCGAACTCGACCCGTACGACCCTGACTCCGTCCCGCGCAAGCGCACCGCGCTCGGCCGTTTCAAGCACGAGGGCGCGACCGTGCGCCTGACGCACGACGGCCGCCCGGTCGTGTACTCCGGCGACGACGAGCGGTTCGACTACCTCTACAAGTTCGTCGGCAGCAAGCGGATGCGGCAGGGCAACAGCCGCTCCGCGCGCGAGCACAACCTCACGCTGCTGGACGAGGGCACGCTCTACGTCGCCCGGATCACCGGCGACTCGCCCGCCATCGAGATCGACGGCACCGGCAAGCTCCCGAAGGACGGCGAGTTCGACGGCGGTGGCCAGTGGATCCCGCTGGCCACCGCCACCGCCAAGGGCGCCGTCTCGCACGTCGACGGCATGACCGCCGAGGAGGTCTTCGTCTTCACGCGGCTCGCCGGCGACAAGGTGGGCGCCACCAAGATGGACCGCCCCGAGGACGTCGAGCCCAACCCGGTCACCGGCAAGGTCTATGTCGCCCTGACCAACAACACCAACCGCGGTGTCGGTTCGAACCCCAAGGCGGACGAGGCCAACCCGCGCAACGCCAACAAGCACGGCCACGTCCTCGAACTGACCGAGCAGTGGAACCGGCCGGAGAGCACCCGGTTCGCCTGGTCGCTGTTCCTGGTCGCGGGCGACCCGCAGGACCCGGCGACGTACTTCGCCGGCTTCCCGAAGGACTCCGTGAGCCCCATCTCCTGCCCGGACAACGTCGCCTTCGACGACCACGGCAACCTGTGGATCTCCACCGACGGTGCCGCCCTCGGCTCGCACGACGGGCTCTTCGGTGTCGCCACCCGCGGTGACCGCCGCGGTGAGCTGAAGCAGTTCCTCACCGTGCCGAAGGGCGCGGAGACCTGCGGTCCGATCGTCCAGGACCGGCGGGTGCTCGTCGCCGTGCAGCACCCCGGTGAGGTGGACGGCGCGTCGGTGGAGAACCCGGGCAGCACCTGGCCCGACGGACCCGGCACGTACCCCCGGCCCGCCGTGGTCGCCGTGTGGCGCACCGACGGCCGCGACATCGGCGTCTGACCTCTACGAACAAGGGCACCGACACCGACACGGGTTCGGGTTCGGGTTCGGGTTCGGGTTCGGGTTCGGTCAAGGATGGGGTGCGGGCTCCCTGCGGGGCGTCCGCACCCCATCCGCCGTATCCGGGTGCGGCGAGGCGCCGGCCCGAGGTCAGCCGTCGCGGCGCAGCGCGAGGTCGACGACCAGGGTGCGGTGGTCGGTGCCGGCGAGGTCGAGGAAGCGGGGCCGGTCCGCGGCGAACTGCCGGGACACCAGCACATGGTCGATCTGGGCGCCGAACGTCGGCATGGTCCTGGCCGGCCAGGTCGGGACCCGGTGGGCGCCGCCCAGCCGGGCGGCGTCGCTGAGCCCGGAGTCGAGGAGGCGCCGGAAGGCGGCGTGGTCCTGGGAGGCGTTGAAGTCCCCGGCGAACACCATCGGGGCCGTCGGGTCCGCGGTGGCGACGTCGCGCAGTCCGCCGAGCTCCCGCTCCCAGACGTCCACCTGGCCGGGGACCGGGGGCATGGGGTGGGCGAGCTGGAGCCGTACGGCATGCCCGTCGACGTCGGCGACGGCGCCGGGCATGCCCATGGTGCCGGGGACGCCGTCGGTGCCCCTGAGCGGGAAGCGGCTGAGGATGACGGAGCCCTCGGAACCGCCGCCCGCCACGGCCCGGCGGTGTGGATAGTCCGTCGTCAGTTCCCGCCGCAGCAGCGCGTCGCAGGTGTGCTCGCACTCCTGGACGAACACCACGTCCGGCTTCAGCCGGCGCACGGCGTCGACCAGCCCGTCGGTGGCCCGGCCGAACTCGACGTTGGACGTCATCACCCGGAACTCGGCGACGGACGGCCCGGCGGGTGCGCCGGTCTTCCCGTACGGCTCGATGAACCAGGCCAGCAGCCCGAGCAGGACGACGCCCCAGACCGCTCCGGTCCACCATCGGGCGAGCAGGGTGAACAGCAGCCCGAGGGCGGTCGGCACGAGGAGCCAGGGCAGGAACGCGAGCAGCTGGGGCACGGGGGTGACCGCGTCGGTGCCGACGGCCCGGCAGCCGACGATCACGCTCACCCCGGCGAAGAGCAGTGCCGCCGACCAGCCGCCGAACCGCCGCTTTCCGCTGCGGCGGCCGGCCCCTTCCCCGGCCTCCGCCCACTCGGCCGTCTCGGCAATCGCAGTGTCCAACGTCCGGCCTTCCGCTCGCGGTGGATCGATCCGTGGAGATCCTCCCTCAAAGACGAGGGCCGGCGACGGGAGGTTGCGGCGATCCGTTCCGCGCCTCGTCACAGGCCGGTGACGACGCCTCGGCAACGGTGGTCCGGGTCTTTGCCCGCGGCCTCCGCGAACGCCGTACCGCGGGCCCGCGCCCGCGGAGTCCGGTCAGCAGGCAGGCGAGGGCCACCGCCAGGCCCAGGGCGAGCAGCGTCCAGGACGCGGTGCGCAGCGTGGCGGTGAGGGCGTCGTAGATGACGCCCGCCGCGGGGCGGTGGACCGGCTCGGGCACGTCGGCCAGGGTGAGCCGGCGGGCGACCGCGACGGCGACGGCGAGCAGGCCGCCGCCCAGGGCGATACCGAGCCCGGTCGCGGTGAGCGCGCGACGGCGGTGGACGGCGACGGCGATCCCGGCGACGGCCAGGACGACGGCCGCGAGGGGCATCCAGAAGGCCGCGGCGGCCAGCAGCCGGTACCCCGTCCGGAGCCCGGCGGTCTCCCCGGCCCGCACCACCGCGACCCGGGTGTGCTCGACCGGAATGCGGTCGGCGAACGGCATACGGTCGGCGACGAGTTGCCGCTTCACCTCGACGGTGACGGGCGCGAGGTCGACGGTGACCGGGCCGGGGTCCGCCCGGCCGTCGCGCAGGGCGTGCAGGACCGCGTCGTGGACGGCCCGGTTGCCCACCTCCCACACGGTGCCGAACGCCTCGGTACGGGTGAACGAGCGGATGGCGTCCCGTACGAACGGCTCGAGCAGGTCGCGCGCCGACCCCGCGTCCAGCTCCTGTACGACCCCGTCCCCGACGGCGTCGGCGACCGCGTCGCGCACGGCGGGGTCGGCGGACAGCGGCGCCATGGTGCCGACGTACCGTCCGGTGTCGGCCAGCCCGTGCACCACCCAGGCCGCGAGCGCGCCACAGGGCACGAGCAGACACGCCAGGGCGACGAGCGCCGCCGACAGGGCGTTGCGCAGCCGGGCGGGCGTCCGCTCGCGGCGGGGCGGTTCCGGCGGTTCCGGTGGTTCCAGCGGTACGACGTGGGGCGGCACCCCTTCAGCCAAGGCGCGGGGAGACGTACACGCGAGCGCAGGGCGGGCATCCGGAGTACCGAGACCACCTGGAGGCCCGGAGGCTCCGAGACCGGAAGCCCGAGGACCCGGGGGCTCCGAGGCCCCGGAGGGTCTCAGCGGCCCCGAGGACCCGGGGCTCCGAGGATCTGAGACCCGAGGAACCGGAGGATCTCGGCGGACCCGAGGACCCGAGGACCCGAGGACCCGAGAGCCCGAGGACCCGAGAGCCCGAGGCCTCGGAGGCTTCGAGGTTCGGGGACCCGAGGACCCGGGACCCTGAGATCCGAGGACCCGGAGGATCTCGGCGGACCCGAGACTCGAGGACTCGAGGACTCGAGGACCTGAGGACTCGAGGACCCGAGGCCCCGGAGGCTTCGAGGTCCGAGGACCCCGGAGGACCCGGGACCCTGAGATCCGAGACCTGAGGTCCGAGGCCCCGGAGCGCCCAGGGCCGGTCCCCGGGGTCCTGCGCCCTGCGCCCTGCGTCCGTCGGGCCGGAGGAACGACCGTGTCACTCGATGTGGTGGCCCTGCGCGTCCTCGTGCGTGTAGTACCGGTAGAACATGGAGACGAAGACGCCTGCCGCGATCGCCAGTCCCAGCCCGGTCGACTGCAGCACGCTCAGGTTGGTCTGGTTGAACAGGAAGCCGACCGCGGCACCGGAGAACGCGCCCCACAACACGGCGTGCACCTCGCGCCGCAGCTTCGGCGCGACGCTCAGCAGAGCCATGCACAGGACGGCGAACACCAGTGCGCTGAGGAACCCGAACAGGAGGTTCCAGCCGGTGATGGGGCCGCCGTCGCGCCGGTTGGCCGCCGCCCAGTAGCCGTAGACGAGTCCGAGGACGACGGACACCGCCAGCTTTCCGACGACGTGGGCCCGTTCGCCGAAGAAGCGGGTTCTGTCCGGCTGCCGCCCGGGCATGAGCTGGGTTCTGGGTGCCGCATGAGTCATGAGCGCACTCCTCTCGCCTCGCCTCGCCCCCGCCTCCAGCGCACACCTGTGCGGGGTGGCCGGCAACTCGGCCACCCGAACTCGTTCCGCGTCCCACCCCGAACCCCGCCATGGATCCGGCCCGAGTCCCGGCCCGCACCCGCCCTGCATCCCGCCCTGGGGCCCGGCCCGCATCCGTCCCGGATCTGTCTCGCCGCCGATCCCGCACCTGTCCTGTATCCCGTCCCGCCTTCGGCCCCACCCGCCCCGTTCAGGATTCCGTCCCGCCTTCGACCCCCCACCCGCCCGTCCCGGATCCCCTCCCGCCTTCGACCCCGGTCCCGTCGTCCCGTCCCGTAATCCGGCCGACCGGATGCGGGCCGTGCGCCCGCGTGCTTCGCTGGGGCGGTGGGCCAGGGCAGCAGGGGACTCGGCACGCTCATCCGGCGGTACCCCCGGGCCGGCCGCCGGGACGTCGTGTACCGGCACGCAATGCTGCAGGTGCGGGGGCGCAGTGTCGCCTGGGTGCCGCCGCTTCTGCTGCTGATCGCCATCGCGGCGATCGACTACCACACCACCGGCGAGTTCCGGATCATCTCCTGGATCGTGCTGGTGCCGGGCATCGCGGCCGCGATCTGCGGGGTGCCGGGCACAGCCGTGTTCGCAGTGCTCTCGATAGGCACCTTCACGATCGTGGACCATGGCTGGCCGCACGAGTTCCAGACGGGTGTGCCCGATTTCATCCTCGTCGCCACCGGAGGTGTGCTGGCAACGCTGGCGTGCGGGGTCCGGGTGCGCGGCGAGAACCGCGCGCTGCACATGCGGGACGTCGCCGACACGGTCCGCCGTACGGTGCTGCGCCCCCTTCCGCCGTCCTGGGGCGGTCTGGAGAACGCCGGCGTCTATCTCACCGCGGACGCCGGTGCCCGGGTCGGCGGCGACTTCTACGACATTCAGCCAGGCCCGTACGGCACCCGGGTCCTGGTCGGGGACGTGCAGGGCAAGGGGCTGGGCGCGGTGGAGACGGCGGCGGCACTGCTCGGCACGTTCCGCGAGGCGGGCTACTACGAGCCGGAGTTGGCGACCGTGGCCGAACGGCTGGAGGAGCGGATGCTCCGGCACCGGAGCTACACCGCGGCCCTCGGCCGGGCCGACGGCGACCGCTTCGCCACCGCCGTGCTGCTGGGCTTCCCGGCGGACGCGGACCAGCCCGACACCGGGCGACCCGACACCGGGCGAGCCGACGCCGCGGGTCCCGGTACGGTGGGCCCCGGCACGGTGGAGGCCGTGGTCTTCGGTCACGAACCGCCGCTGGCCGTCGGCCCCGCGGGCGTACGGCCGCTGCCGGTGACCGGCGGGCTTCCGCTGGGGCTGCGCGAACTGGACCCCGCTCCGGTGCGCGTGCACCGGCTGCCGCTGGCCGCCGACGAGACGCTGCTGCTGGTCACCGACGGGGTGACCGAGGCGCGGGACGCCGGCGGGGCGTTCTACCCGCTCGTCGAGGAACTGGCGCGGACGGTCGCACGGGACCCACGCGCCGCCGAACCGGCCCGGCTGGCCGCCGCCGTACGGGACGGGACGCTCCGGCACAGCGGCGGTCACCTGAACGACGACACCACCGTCTTCGCGGTGCGCCGGATCCGCGGCCCGGGGGCGAACGCCCCGAAGGGGTAAGTTCATTGATCCGAGGCCCCGTGGTGGAGCCGCAGCGGTTACGGTGCTGCTCTGGATGGTGATCGACAGGGGAGGGAACCATGCCCGGGACCCCACCCGGAAGCAAGCCCGGGGCCGCGCCCGGAACCGCACTGCTGCTGGCGGCCTCGCCGCCCGGGCGGGGACGGCTGGTGGACGCGGCGTCCGTGCTCCCCGTCCTCGCGGCCGTACCGCCCGCCGTCCTGTCCGGCACGGACACCGCGAACGTCGTCGAGCTCGCCGACCCGCTGGAGCCGCAGGCGGTCCTGACCCGGCTGCGCGCCGCCGCGACCGCCCCCGGACCGCTCACCCTGTACGTCGCGGGGCAACTGCTGCTCGACCGCCGCCAGCGTCTGCCCCATCTGGCACTGGCCCGCACCACCGCGTCGACCGTGCGCTACACGGCGTTCCCGTGGCACTGGTTCCGGGACGAGCTGCGACTGCGTCCCCCGGGTGTCACGACGCTGATCCTCGACCTGCACGTGGACCAGGAGACCTGGCAGGCACTGGGCATCGCGCAGCCGCCGGGCCCACCGGGTCCGGCGCCGGACCCGGGCCCGCCCGCGCTCCCGCCCGCGCTCGACTCCGGTCGCGACACCGCCGTCCACGGCCGCATCGCGCCGCCGTCCACCCGCTCCCGTCGTACGGTCGCGGAACCGGCGTACATGAAGGCGGTCGCGACGCTGCTGCGCAGTGGACGGCGCCCACCGGACGAGGAGTTGCACCGGCAGGCGCTGGTCCGGGTCGCCGCGGAGGGCGCGCACGTCGGATTCGTCCTGGCGCGGCCCGGACCCGGGCCCGTGCCGGGGGACCCGCACACGGTCATCACGGAGGCCGTACGGTCCGGCCGCCACGCCGATGCCCACGCGCTCGCCGCGCGGTACGAGCAGAGCGCCGCCCTCGCCCACGGGCCCGCCTCCGAGGAGGCGCTGCACTGGGCCGAGGTGCGCGCGGATCTGGCGATGCTGGCCGGGGACGCGGCGCTCAGCTGCCACATCTGGCTGACGGTGGCCGCCGCACGGCTCAGCACCGGGCAGGCGGCGGACGCTTCCTCCGTCGAGACCGCCGTGGACCGGGCGCACCACCAGTGGGGCCGGATCGGCGACCCGGTGCGGGCCCGCGAACTCGGCCTGTCACTGGCGGAGTTGCGCAGCCGTGTGCCCGGACGACGGGAAGGAGCCCTGGACCATGTGCGGCGGCAGCTGAGCCAGTTGCAGACGCAGAACTGAACCGGGACCCGACCGGATCTGCCCGCACCCTTCCTCTTCCGCCGGGAGGAAGCAACCGTTGCCGCCCTCTCCCCGTTGAGCAACAACGGTGCCATGATGGTGAGTTATGGCTGAGGGGGATGGTGTGGCCAACGGGGGCATTCGGATCCGGCTGGACGCCACCGCGAACGCGAGCGACATCGGTGCGCTGCGCAAGTGGCTGGAACGGGAGAAACCGCTCGACGAACGGGTACGCGCGGGCGATCTGCAGATCCAGGAGCGGCCGAGGACGGACGAGTCCGGTGCCCCGATGGGTCTCGGGATGGACATCGTCGTCCTGTTCGTCGGTGCGGGTGCGGGCGCGATCGCCACGGAGCTGCTGGACCAGGTCAAGAAGGCCGTGTCGGCCTGGCGGGCCAACCGGCGCGACGTCGAGGACGGCGAACCGCCCGGGGGCAGAGTCGAATCGGTGAACCTCGACGACAGGTAGGCCGGTGATCCGTCTCGACCCGCGGGGGCTGCCCAGCAGGGCGTTGTTGGTCGGCGTGTCCGAGTACGACCTCACGGAGCCGCCGCACGGTGTGCCCGGCGACCTTCCGGCGGTCAAGCACAATGTGAACCACCTGCGTGAAGTGCTGGCGCGCGGGCGGGTGTTCGGCGAGCACGAGATAACGGTCGCCCGCTCGCCGTCCCTGGACGACTTCGGGCGGGCACTGCGTTCGGCCGCCGCGGAGGCGGAGGGGGTGCTGCTGCTCTACTTCGCCGGGCACGGCGCCATCCCCAGCGCGGGCGACGAGTTGTTCCTGCAGATGCGCAACGCGAGCATCGTCGCGGGCGGGCACGCGGTGTTCCCGGGCGCGGAGCCCTTCACCACCGTCCTGACGATGCTGGCCACCAGCCCGGCCCGGCGGATCGTGGTGATCCTCGACTGCTGCTTCGCGGGCAACGCGGCCTGGGTCCGGGAGACCCTGGGCGACAAGCACCGCCTGCTGCTGATGATGAGCGTCCAGGCCAACCACCGTATCGACGCGGGCGATCCGCGGACACCGACGCCGTACACCGCCGAACTCGTCCGGCTCCTCGACGAGGAGGGCGAGACGGGTTTCCTGGACCTCTCCGAGCGAATACGGGAGCGGATGGCCGCCCGCGGCCTCAGCACCGTGCGCGGCGACGAGTGGGAGCCGCAGTGGCGCGCGGAGCCCGGCGAGGACGTCCTGCTGGCGGCGAAGCCACGCACCCGGGCGAGGCCGTGGAGACCGGAGAAGCCATCGAGGCGGGCGGAACCGTCGAAAACGGCAGGAGGTGCGAGACCGGCGGAGCACCCCGGCACGTACCCGGACCCGGACCCGGACCCGGACCCGAAGAGACCCGGCGCGCACCCGGATCCGGATTCATCCGCCCCCACGCCCACGCCCATCTTCACGCCGCACCCCACGCCCACGCCCGCCGCCGATGCGCCAAGGCCCCCGCTCACCGCCCGGCTCGTCGGCCGCCTCCGCAGCCCTCGCGGGACGGAGCGGACGGGCCGGACCGACCGGACGGGCCGGACCGACCGGTGGACGGGCCGGTCGGGCCTGACGGGCGGAACCGGCCTGACGGGCAGAGCCGGCAGACACGGCAGGACGGCCTGGTGGTGCACCCCCCGGACGGTCCTCCCGCTGTGCCTCGCCGTCCTCGGCCTCCTCACCGCCGGCGCCTACGGCGTGCTCGGGCTCGTCGGACACCTCCGGGGCGGCGACACGGTCTGCGCCCCACCGCTGGAGCTGCGAGTCCTGACCGACCCGGATCTGGAGCCGACGATCCGCGCCGCCGCCGACGCCCATCTGACCTCGGCGGCGAACACCCTGGACGACGGCTGCCGCCGCACCGGCATCACCGTCTACAGTGCGGGCTCCTCCGACGTGGTCACCGCGCTGCGCAAGGAGACCGGCGCCTGGCAGGAGCCCCACGACGAGAATGTCAACCCGCAACGGGACATCGGGCCGCAGCCGGACATCTGGATTCCCGCCTCCCGCGCCGACCTCGCCCGGGTCGTGGCGGGCCAGGACACCGACGCGGTGGCCGTCGCCGAGGCCGCCGACAAGCCCCTCGCCTACTCCCCGGTCGTGCTGGCCGTCCCGGGGGACAGCGCCGCCCAGGGCGTGGAGAACCGTACCGGCCTGACCCTGAACCGCATGATCGAGGACCTGTCCGAGCGGGACGAGGAGGCCGCGGTGCGGCGCCCCGACCCGGAGTTCACCGACATCGGACTGCTCGCCACGATCGGCCTGTACGGCGGTGACGAGTCCGTCGTCACCGCCGAACGGCGGGTCGCCCAGCAGGGCCCGCCCTCCCCCACCGCCGCCGAGCTGCTGTGCACACTGCCCGACCGCGACGATGTGGACAACCACACGGCCGCCCTGGTCCCCGAGTTCCTGCTGCGCAGCGGCGTCGGCTGCGACCGGGCCACGCGCACCGCGCGCACCGCCCAGTACCCCACGGACGTCCCCGGTGTGGCGCCGGTGTTCGTCCGGGTCCGCTGGCAGGGCGCGGACCGGGACGAGGAGACCCGCGACGCGTCGGCCGCCGCCTTCCAGGACTGGCTGACCGGCAAGGAGGGCCGCGCGGTGTTCGCCCGGGACGGCTTCCGCTCCCCGTACGACTGGCAGTTGATGGACCAGGACACGGTCGCCGGCGGCGTACTGCCCGCGCCCTCCGCGCTCGACCGGTTCGCCGGGCGGGACGCGATGGAGGCGGCCCTGACGGAGTACCGGGCGGCGGGCGGCCCCGGACGGGTGCTGTATCTGCTGGACAGCTCCCTCTCGATGAAGGGCCTGTGGGAGGGGCCGAGCGGCGGCCCCGGACTGCTGAAGCAGTCGCTGGGCGGCCTCGGCGAACGGGACAAGTACGGCGTCTGGGCGGTGGCGGAGACCGGCGACCGCTCGTACGAGCCGCTGCTGCCGATCGGTCAGCACCGGCGGGCCGACGTCGAGCGCACCCTCGACGCCCGCGCCCGGGTCCGGGACGCCGAGGCCGACCCGCGCGGCGCCCTGGACGCCGCGTTCGAGGCGATGGGACCGTCCGGGTCCGACAGCCGTCGGCTGATCGTGTACATCACCGACAGCGAGGACAGCGACCAGCTCTCCCGGGACCACCTGGACGACATCCTCTCCGGGGCGCGGAACTCCGAGGTGCCGGTGACCGTGGTGTCCCTGACGAACCGCGGCTGCGACCCGGGCCGGCCGGACCGCCGGATCGCCGACGCCTCCAGGGGGCGCTGCCTGGACAGCGGCGACAATCCCGGCCCGGCCCTGCGCGACGAGGTCGCCCGCACCGGAACGGGGGATTCATGACCCGGCCCCGACGGCTCACCGCTCCACGGGTGCCGCTGCTCGCCCTGTCACTCGCCCTGCTGCTGATCGCCGTCTGCGCCGCCTGCACCGGCGGCACACGGGGCCCGGCCGACGGCGGCGGTGCTCCCACGGGGACGGCCGGATCCGCGGCCCCGGGCGACGTGACCGGCTTCATCGTGGTCGCCAGCGGCCGGGACGTCACCGGTAAGAACGGCATACGCCGGCAGCTCATCGACGCCTGGAACCTCCGTGAGCAGCGGAAGAAATC
Organism: Streptomyces incanus; assembly: GCF_042656345.1. NCBI lineage: Bacteria > Bacillati > Actinomycetota > Actinomycetes > Kitasatosporales > Streptomycetaceae > Streptomyces > Streptomyces incanus. Next base: position 38,182 of record NZ_JBHSPC010000011.1, on the reverse strand, counting down.
CGGCTTCCAGGCCCGACTGGTCGAGCTTCCCGGCAGCGCCGACGAACAGCGCAGCCAACTGCTCGGCGCCCTGCAGTCCCGCAGCGCCGACTACGACGTGGTCAACCTGGACGTGACCTGGGTGCCCGAGTTCGCCACCGCGGACCTGATCGAACCGCTGCCGCGCGACCTGGTCGACAACGACGACGTCATCCCGTCGGTGGCCGGCACGGCCTGGTGGGACGGACAGGTGTACGCGGCGCCGTTCAACAGCGACGTCGGCCTGCTGTACTACCGGCGCGACTACCTGAAGGGGGCCGGCGTCGAGCGGCCCGACCCCGGCGCGAACCTCGACTGGAACGGGCTGCGCGGCCTGGTCGAGGTCCTGGACGCCCATCCCGCCCCGGACGCCTACGAGAAGGGCTGGACCACCCAGCTCGCCGCCTACGAAGGCCGTACGGTCAACGCGGTGGAGGCGTTCGCGTCCGCGGTGCCGGACCTCGAGCTGGTCGACGAGGACGGCCGTTACGTCGGCGACGTCGACGAACTGGCCGACGGGATCGCCGAGCTGCGCCGGCGCACGGAGACGGCGTACACCCTTCAGGACGCCGTCGCCTCCGACGAGGGCACCTCCCTGAGCGACTTCGCCGAGGGCCGCACCGCGTTCCTGCGCCACTGGCCGTCGGAGTACCGCACCCTGTACCGGACCTTCTCCCAGGGACAGCTCGGGGTCGCCCCGCTGCCCGGCCGGGCGGTACTCGGCGGGCAGAACCTCGCGGTCACCGGGGTGTCGCAGCGCAAGGGCAAGGCGACCGAGCTGATCCGGTTCCTCACCGGGAAGGAGAGCGAGCGCTGCCTGCTGGAGGCGGGCTTCGCGGCGACCCGCACCTCGGCCTACGAGGGCGACGCGGACAGCGAGCGGTGCACCGCGGTCGGCCCCGGACCCTCCGCGTCCCCCACGGGCGAGGGCGCCGACCCGGTCCCGCGGGACAGCGGCGGCCGCCCCGCCTACGCCCGCGACGTCCTCCTGCCGGCCCTGCGCAAGGCGGTCCACCGGCCGAGGACCCCGCTGTACGGCGCGTTCACCCAGACGCTCATCACCCAGCTCGACCCGTTGCACGGCGACGGCGTGCCGTCGGACGAGGCCCTGGCCGAACAACTGGACAGGGCCCTGCGCAAGGCCCTCCCGCATTAGGGCCGACGGAGTGACCGCGGAGTGACCGCGGAGTGACCGCGGAGGGCCTGCGGACAGACCGGGTTCTAGCGGACGGTGGCTTCCACCGGGCTTGTGGTGCGGTGGTCCGGCTCCTCGGAGCGGGTGGCCTTGGCCGGACCCGCGTTGGCTGCCAGGACCAGTGCGGTGACCGCGGCGATGGCCGCGACGAAGCCTCTGGCGTAACGCCTGGTGGTGCGAATGCGTTCCAGCACGGCGACCTCGCAACAGCGATGGGTTGGACACGGTGAATCCGCGGTTGAACCTAAGGGCTGCCGGACTCGAACGGCAAGGGGCACAAGGAGGGTTGGTGGTGCGAGCGTCATGATCCGGGGAGGGCGGCCGGGGCCGCCCTCGGTCCGTACACTGGCCGACCATGGGCATACTCTTCCTCGCCTGCCTCGTGGTTCTCGGGATGTGGGCCGTTCAGAAGGACATCTCCCGAGCAGAGCGCACCGCCGCGCGCGTCGAACGCAAACTCGACCTGGTGCTCCAGCACTTGGACCTGCACGAGGAGATCCCGGGCAAGGAGGGGATCGTCGCGCTCGTGCGGGAGGGCAAGACGGTCCAGGCGGTCAAGGCCTACCGTGAGGCCACCGGGGCCGGTCTGCTCGAGGCCAAGCAGGCCGTGGACCGCCTGACGTGACGATCAGACCCGTACCCGGCCCTGCTTCTGGATCTCCGTCAGCCGATTCACCCCGAACTCCGCGATCACCTGGGTGAGTTCGGAGGCGACATCACCGAAGCCGCCGTTGGTGAGGGTGATGGCTTCCTCACCGACCCGGACCACTGCCACATCCAGGGTGAGGCGCGTCAGCTGGTGGTCGGACGTCTCGCCGGTCATGGTGACCCGCAGCGCCTGCCGGGCGTCCCCGGCCTCCGGCAGCGTCAGCGCGTCGACCTCGACCTTCTGGACGCCGTCCTTCTTGGCCGTGGCGGTGAACTTTCCGCACTTCTTCGGCAGACCGCCCAGCCACTTCAGCGTGCGGTCCACGTCGGCGGGCGGGTACGCGGCCACCTGGTAACGCAGTTGGGCGCCGCTGTAGGCGTCGTCCAGGGCGACCACGGCCCCCGGCCCGGCCGGCACGCCGAACAGCTTCTCGGTGTAGAGGACGTCGAGCAGCCGCCGGCAGTCGGCGTTCTTCGTGCTCGACTTGAGCAGCCCGTCCCGCCAGGTCGCCGCGCCCCGCGTCGGCACCCAGGGCTGTCCCAGGTCCGTCTCCGTGATCAGCGCGGCCCGCAGCTGCTCCCCGCTCAGCCCGGGCTCGGGCGCCGCCGACGAGGACTGCTCGGCGGCCGAGGTGACGGCGGAGGGTGAGGCGGTGGCGGACGCCGGGACCGCCGGCCCGGCCGTGTCGCTCCCGAGGGCGGAACAGGCTGCCGTGGTCAGCAGCGCGGACACCGACAGCACGGAGGCGAGAAGGGCGCGGGCGGCGGCCGGGGCATGCGTCATCGGGGTGTGCCTCCTGGTGGAGCCGGGCTGTGGATGTGGCTGCGACCGCGCCCCGGCCGTCCGGGACGGGACCGGGACAGGACCGGGGCCGGGGCAGCGACACGTGCTCATACGGCACCACCGCACCGCCCATCCCACCAGCGCGGCGGTCCGTCCGGGTGAGTACGACAAGGAAAAATGTCCGCGTCCCCGCGTCCCCGCGTCCCCGCGTCCCCGCGTCCCCGCGTCCCCGCGTCCCCGCGTCCCCGCGTCCCCGCGTCCCCGCGTCCCCGCGTCCCCGCGTCCCCGTGCCCGCGTCCGCGTCCCCGTGCCCGCGTCCCCGTGCCCGGTGCCCGGTGCCCTGTGCCCCACGCCCGGTGTCCCGTAGCCCGCGTCCCGAAGGAGTCCTCGCCGTGACGTACGGTCCGCCCATTCCGGTGATCATCGACTGCGACACGGGTGTCGACGACGCCCTCGCCCTGCTGTTCGCCGTCCGTCACCCCGGGATCGGCCTGCGTGCGGTGACCTGCGCGGCCGGCAACACGGACGTGGACGGCGTGGTGCGCAACACCCTCACCGTGCTGGAGACGGCGGGCGCGCCCGCTGTGCCCGTCGCGCGGGGGCCGAGCGCCCGCTGATCGAGGCCCCGCGCTCCGCGGCCCGCGTGGACGGCCACGACGGGATGGGCGACCTCGGCCTGCCCGCTCCGCGGCGCACCCCGGCCGACGTGGACGCGGTGACCCTGCTGCGCCGCGAGATCCTCGCCTCCCCGCGCCCGGTCACCCTGGTGCCCACCGCCCGCTGACCGACATCGCCCTGTTGCCGCGGACGCGTCCCGAGGTCACCCGCACCATCGGGCGGATCGTGTTCGTGGGCGGCGCGGCGGGCGCCGGCGACGCCACCCCGGTCGCCGATTTCAACGTATGGCACGACCCGGAGGCCGCCGCGATCCTGCTCACCGCCGGGGTGCCGATCACGATGTACGGCCTGGACGTGTTCAACCGGGTCGTCGTCCCGGCGGCCGAGGTGCACAGGCTGCGCGCGAGCACCGAACCGGACGCCCGACCGGCCCACCGTCCCGTCACCCCCGGCAGCGCCCCCGACGACCCCACCGAGGACGCGGGCGGGCTCGGCGACGCGGGTGCGCTGTGCGCGGTCGTCGATCCGGAGGGCCTGACCACCCACCGGCTCCCCGCCGAAGTCCCCCTGAGCCCCGGCCCCGCCCGCGGCCAGACCGTCGTCGACCGCCGCCCCCGTATCGGCGAGCCCGAACTGCACGAGGGCGTGCGCGAGCAGTGCCTGGTGGACGTCGGGCTGGACGTGGACGTACAGCGCTATGTGACGCTCTGTCCGGCGACCGTCGAGGGAGGCGGGCCCGGGGCACGGCAGGAGGACCGCTGTCCGTCGCGGACATCTCTGCCGCCCCCGCGGTGCTGCCCCCGGAACCCGAACGCCCGGCCCGTGGGACGGGCCGGGCGCGTATGGGGGCGCTACTGGCTACTGGCTACTGGCTACTGGCTGTTGGCGCCGGCGCGCTTGCGGCGGGTGGCCACGACGAGCGCCGCGCCGCCTGCCAGCAGGACCGTCGCGCCGATCGCGAACGGACCGGTGTTGCTGTCGGCGCCGGTCTCCGCGAGGTTGTCGCTGCCGCCGTTCGGCGAGGCCCCCGGTTCGGTGGCCGGCTCGGAGGGGGACTGGGTGGGTGCGTCGGTGCTGGGCGCCGTGGACGGCTCGCCCGGCGTCTCGGAGGCCGGCGGAGTGGTGTCCTCGGCCGGTTCGGACTGCTCCGGCGCAGGGGTGGACGGCGCGGGGGTGGACGGCGCGGGGGTGGACGGCTCGGGGGTCTCCTCCTCGGGCGGGGTGTCGGCGGTGCAGTCCTTCGTGCCGCCGTTCCAGGCCGCGATCAGCTTGTCCTTGATGACCGGACGGTCCGGCCCCTTCGGCAGCTCACCGTGCTCGAAGCCGTCGTTCGCGTCCAGCTTGCCGTCGAACTTCACGGCGCCCCGGTAGAGGTCGATCTGCGCGAAGCAGCCCTTGTCCGGGATGGCGATGTCGAGGGAGTCGGTCTTGCCGGGCTTGACCGTCACCGTGCCGAAGTCGACGAAGACCTGCTCGCCGGAGGAGGCGAAGGTGGCGCCGTGCGCCAGGTAGGAGGCGAGCGAGGCGGTGCAGGTGGTCGCGTCGCCGGCGGCGCGGACCTTGATGTGCACCTTGCCGTCCTCGCTGGGCCGCAGGTTCTGGTCGTCGACCTTGACGGAGTCGAAGAAGTTCGCGCCGTCGAGCGAGAACTGGCAGCGGTCGGTCTCGGTGACCGTACCGGCACCGGTCCCGGGCCGGTAGTCGCCGCCCGACTTCCAGCCGTCGCCGCCGGGGGTGCCGTGGGCGGAGGCGGAGGTCGCGGCGACGGTGGTGGCCGCGCAGAGGGCGAGGGTCGCGGCGCCCGTCCCCAGCAGGCGGCGGGTGAGGACACGTCTCGCTATGGACATGCGGATCCCATTCTTGGCGTGTGCCGGAAACCGGGGCACGGCGGCAGGACAGCACGCGGCGGCCGGCCGGCCCGGGTATGAGTGGTCGAAGAAACACGAAGCTCATTGGTCACATGTGCCTCAGTGCGCCTTCATGGTGGCCGCGCCACATCACCCTGTCAACCTGCGGCGGAGTAAGGGGAGTTGCGCACCCTTCATGCTTCCTTCACACAAGGAAGGAATGCCTCCGCTCCGCCCGTGTGTTCATTTTTGCGGCGTTCCGGACAGATTCATGCTGTCATCCGCACCCACCCGGAGGAGACCGCGTGACCGACCGCATCAATCCGCCCGCCCCCCGGCCGGCCCCGTCGGCCTCCGCCCCCACTGCACCCGTCACACCCGGCACAGACGTTCTCTCCGACGCCGCGCCCGACCTCTCCTCGCGCAACCCCGACTGGTGGCGGCAGTCCGTCGTCTACCAGGTCTATCCCCGCAGCTTCGCCGACGCCGACGGCGACGGTCTTGGCGACCTGCGCGGCATCACCCGGCGCCTCACCCACCTCGCCGCCCTGGGCGTGGACGCCCTCTGGCTGAGCCCGTTCTACCCCTCCGAGCTCGCCGACGGCGGCTACGACGTCGCCGACCCCCGTGACGTCGACCCGCGCCTCGGCACCCTCGACGACTTCGGCGCGCTGGTCGCCGGGGCCCACCGCCTGGGCCTCAAGGTGATCGTCGACATCGTCCCCAACCACACCTCCCACCAGCACGTCTGGTTCCAGGAGGCGCTGCGGGCCGGCCCCGGCTCCGCGGCCCGCGAGCGCTACGTCTTCCGCGATGGGCGTGGCCCGCGGGGCGAACACCCGCCCACCGACTGGCAGTCCGTCTTCGGCGGCAGCGCCTGGCGGCGGGTGTCCGACGGCCAGTGGTACCTGCACCTCTTCGCCGCTGAACAGCCCGACCTGAACTGGGCGAACGAGGACGTCCGCGCCGACTTCCGCACCACCCTGCGGTTCTGGGCCGACCGGGGGGTGGACGGCTTCCGCGTCGATGTCGCGCATGCCCTCGCCAAGGACCTGAGCGAGCCGCTGCGCGACCTCGGCGCCTCCGAACCGAGCGGCGAGGCCGCCCTCACCGAGTTCCCGCCCGGCACCCACCCGTTCTACGACCGTGACGAGGTGCACGAGATCTACCGCGACTGGCGCAAGATCCTCGACGCCTACTCCCCGCCCCGCACGGCCGTCGCGGAGGCGTGGGTCCCCGGCGCCCGGCGCGCCCTGTACGCCCGGCGGGACGAATTGGGCCAGGCCTTCAACTTCGAGTACCTACAGGCTCCCTGGGACGCGGAGGCGCTCCGCCAGGTCATCACCGACTCGCTCGCGACCGCCCGAGCGGCCGGCGCCTCGGCGACCTGGGTGCTCTCCAACCACGACGTCGTACGCCACGCCTCGCGCCTGATGCTCCCACCGGACACCGACGGCAACGCCTGGCTGCTGTCCGGCGGCCGCGCCCCTGCCGTCGACACCGCCGCCGGGCTGCGCCGGGCCCGCGCGGCGACCCTGCTGATGCTGGCGCTGCCCGGCTCGGCCTATCTGTACCAGGGCGAGGAACTCGGCCTGCCCGAGGTCGCCGACCTGCCCACGGAGGTCCTCCAGGACCCGGTCTGGGAGCAGACCGGCCACGTCCGAAAGGGCCGCGACGGCTGCCGGGTGCCCCTGCCGTGGACGACGACCGGACCGTCGTACGGCTTCGGCGCGGGCGGTGCCTGGCTGCCGCAGCCGCCCGGCTTCGCCGCGTACGCCGTCGAGGAGCAGGACGGCGTCGAGGCACGCGAGGGCGTGCCGGGCTCGACCCTGGAGCTCTACCGCACGGCCCTGCGTCTGCGCCGCAAACTCCAGGAGGGCGAGACGCTGACCTGGGAGGAGGACGCTCCCGCCGGGGTGCTGCAGTTCGATCGCTACGACGGCTGGCGCTGCGTGACCAACCTGTCGGCCGCCCCGGTCCCCCTGCCCCCGGGCGAGGTTCTGCTGACCAGCGCACCCCTGACGGACGGCCGCCTGGCCCCGGACACGACGGCCTGGCTGAGCCGCTGACGAGCCGGAGCCGGAGCGTCTCCGGCTCCGTCGGTCACACGTGTCCCGGGCCCCCACTGCCGAAGGCGCCGCTCGACCCGGGCAGCCAGCGCTTCCGTTGCTGGTCCTTCCCCGTTCTGGTTGCGGAGTGATGGAGTTGGTAGGGCATGAGGCGTTCGCCGTCCCTCGGTGACAAGGGCATCTCGTCGGGCTCCCGCATCTCCCGCTCCTCGCGGATTGCGCCGGTCTCCGGAAGTCTCGGCTGGTCCTCGGGGTTGGGGCGGAGCTCCTCCTGGTCCATGACCTTCATGCCGACGCGTACAGCCCAGATCAGCGCGCCGGCTATGACCAGCCCGCCGACAAAGGCAGCGACCAGATGCAGGACTGGCGTACTTGCGGCCAGCAGTTCATACGTTGCCGTACTCATGTTCCGAGTATGGACGATGAAATGAGATAGAGCGCCCGGAATGTCCCGCTGCATCGTTCGGCCGCCCCGGAGGGCGCGGCTCCCCGTCCCGTGGCAGATTGCGGCCAGGGGGGAGGCCGGGACGGGCCGTCGCGTCCCCACGTGTGCAGCTCGGGGCCCGCCCCGGCCTTTCCGGCCGTCGCGAAGGAGGTGATCGGGCCACCTCTGCCCGGGCCTTCGCTGTGCGCGCGTTGCGGGGACCATCCGCGACCATTCGCGATCACCCCGTTTCCGCCGGAACATCGCGGACTGCGCGTTTCGCGTACTAGAGTTTCGGCTGCGTTGAATGCGCGTCCTGGCGTGCACGGTGCGCGGCGGACTGCCGAGGGAGGGGTCCCTCTGGCCCGCCGTGGTCTTCCTGGGGGGGGTTCATGCACGAAATGACCAAGGGGGCCAACGTCGGGTTGGCCACCCTGAGTGACAACGTGGATTCGGTGATCGCGAGTCTGGGGTGGGTCAGCCAGACCGGCGAGGGCGACGCGGACGTATCCGTTCTGCTGCTGGGCGCGCACGGCAAGGTGCGCAGTGACGCCGACTTCTACTTCTACAACAATCCGGTGGCCGCCGACGGCAGCGTGGAACTCCTCGGCAAGAAGCCGGCCGGGGAGGGCAGCGAGGACCGGATCGTCTTCGATCTGACAGCGGTCCCGGACGATGTCGAGCGGATCGTCGTCGCCGCGAGCCGGTACGAGGACATGCGTTTCGACGAACTGGACGGCCTGCAGGTCACGCTGGCCGACGGTTCGGGCGACGGCCTGCTCCGGTTCCCGATCGAGGGCACCGGATCGGTGAGCGCCTTCATCTTCGGTGAGCTGTACCGGCGATCGGGCGAGTGGAAGTTCCGGGCCGTCGGACAGGGGTACGACACCGGCCTCGCCGGGCTGGCGGCCGACTTCGGAGTCGACATCGACGACGATCCGGCGGAAGCCGGAGCAGCGGCGGAGGCCGGCGGGACGGGAGCTCCACGCGAGTCGGCGGCAGTGGGCGGGACGACGGCCGGAGAGGAGCCGGCCACAGCGCCTTCGGCCGTGCCCGGCGGGCAGGAACCGCCGGCGCCTCCGCCGGCCGTCCCCGCCCCGCGGCGGCCCGAGGTGGACGCAGGACGGAGCAGGAAGACGTCGCGGCCCCGCACCGCCAAGAAGAAGGTCACGCTGCCCAAGGCGGAGCAGAAGTCTCTCGCCGAGAACGACGCGTGGAACCAGGCGAGACTCTTCCCCCTTTCGGTACTCAAGAGCGACCGTGACCGCGAGATGCGCGCCACCTCCGTGCTGTTGTCGGTGATGGCGCAGGTGCCGGAGTTCGGTCGCCGGCTGACGGCCGGATTCGGCGCCCCCACGGGCCGTATGGAGACCTATACGGAAGTCACGTTGCCGCACGGCGACTCCCCGCGGCGTCCCGATGGTGTGATCCGGGTCGAGCGGGCCGGAAAGCTCTGGACGGCGCTCGTCGAGACCAAGACCAACGGCAACGCCCTCAAGGCCGATCAAGTGCAGGCGTACATGGACATAGCGGCGCGGCGTGGCTACGAGGCCGTGATCACGCTGTCCAACGACGTCGCGCTGGAAGGAAGCCCGCTGGTCGACGTCAAGATCGACGGCAGGCGCAAGCACAAGGTGGCCCTGTGGCATCTGTCCTGGGCGGAGGTGGCGCACCAGGCACAGATGCTCATCCGGCACGAAGGCGTCGGCAACGGCGCGCACGCCTGGCTGCTCCATGAGCTGCTGCACTACGTCCAGCACGAGAACTCCGGTTGTCACGGCTTCCAGAACATGGGTGCCGCGTGGGTCCCCGTGCGCAGGGGCATCGACGACGAGACCCTGTGCCAGGGCGACTCCCGTGCCCTTGAGGTGGTCGAGAGCTGGGAACGGCTGATCCGCCAGGTCTGTCTGGGGCTGGGCGGCGAAATCGGCCAGAAGGTGCTTCCCGTACGCCGGGTCAAGCGGGGAGCCGATCCCGGGGAGCGCCGTGCGCGGATGGCCGACCAGCTGTGCCTGGAAGGGCGGTTGCAGGCCGAGGTGCGGATCGAGGACACGCCGGGTGTCCTCGCGATCAGCGCCGACCTGCGGACCGGCAGGCTGCGCACGTCCATCGAGATCCCGGCACCCGACCAGGGCTATCCCCTGGCCCGGGCGAAGCGGCTCGTCAAGTGGTTGAGCGGGGCCCCGGCCGACCTGCACGTCGAGACGCTGGTCGAGGCCGGGACGGGCGGGCCGAGGGGCACTCTGGAACGGCTTCGACCCGAGCCGGGGGACCTGCTGCCGAAGAACGGTACGCAGATCACCGGTTTCCGGCTGACCCTCTTCAAGGGCATGGGCAGCACGCGCGGCAACGCCGAGTCCGGGTTCATCCGCAGCGTGGACGACGCCGTCCACCGGTTCTATTCCACCGTGGTGGTCCACCTCGAGCGGCCGACGTCCCGCAAGGCCGATCCGAAGCCCGCGTGAGCGGTGCTGCCGGAATCGTCAGGCCGGTGGTCCGGTGCTGTCCCGGCCTCCCGGCCGGCCCAGACGCAGAGGCAGTTCCTTCAGGCCGCGCAGCAGGGTGCTCGTCCGCCAGACGAGGTCCGTCGGGTCGGTCGCGAAGGTGAGGGAGGAGTAGCGGTCCAGGAGGAGGCGAAGGGCGATCGTGGCCTCCGCGCGGGCGAGCGGGGCGCCGAGGCAGTGGTGGGGGCCGTGGCCGAAACCCAGGTGACCCCGGGGACGGCGGGTGATGTCGAAACGGTCGGGGTCGGGGAAGGCCAGCGGGTCGAGGGAGGCCGCCGCCAGGGATACCAGGACAGCGTCTCCGGCGTCGATGTGGGTGCCTGCCAGGTTCAGTGGTTCGGCCGCGAAACGGAAGGCGCCCGCGTGGACGGGGGAGTTGTAGCGCAGGGACTCCTCGACCGCCCCGCCGGTGAGTGACGGGTCGGCGCGGAGCCGGGCGAGCTGGTCCGGGTGGGTCAGCAGGCTGTGCAGGGTCGCCGAGATCAGGTTGACCGTCGTTTCGTGGCCGGCGACGAGGAGGAGGAAGGCCATCCCGAGCAGTTCCTCAGAGGTGAGGCCTCCGGCTCCGGGTTCGGGGAGGGGACCCGCACTCGTGTCGGCGGCCGCCGCGGCCAGGGCTGCGAGCAGGGAGTCGTCCGGGGCCCGGGTCTTCTCGGCGATCAGCTCGGTGAGGTAACCGGTCAGCGCGTCCGCCGAACCGGCGGCGGCCTCCTCACTCGTGGGCATGACCAGCTCGTTCGACCAGGTGTGGAAGGCCGTGCGGTCAGCCACGGGCACGCCCAGCACCTCACAGATCACCGTGACGGGCAGCGGCAGCGCGTAACCGCTCACCAGGTCGGCGGTGCCTTGCTCGGGCAGCTCCGCGAGCAGTTCCCGTGCGACGGCCTCGATCCGCGGGCGCAGCCCGGCGATCCGTCCCGGCGTGAAGTGGCCCGCCACCAGCCGCCGCAGGCGCGTGTGCTGCGGTGGGTCGCTCTGGAGCATGTTGCGGCCGACGGCGTGGCCGCCGTCGGTCTCCCAGGCCGCGGAGTACCGGATGTCGTTGCGCAGCCGGGGGTCGGTCAGGGCACGGCGGACCGCCTCGTGCGTGACCACCAGCCAGCTGTCCCCGCCGGCGGGGACAACAGGGACGCGGTGCACAGGGCCTTTGGCGCGCAGCGCCGCGTAGGCGGCGTACGGGTCGGCCGCCGGGTCGATGTCCTCGAGGCCCGGCTCCTTCGGGGTGTGTGCTCGCATGCCACTGTCCTTTCCGCGTCGGCCGTGTCGTACCTCGGTGGGGAGCTCACCTCACCGGCCGGGCCATACCCCGGTCATCGCGCCCGCGACGGCGGCCCCCTGGGTGTGTCCCGCGCGGGCGGCGTCCGGGCGTCGGGCGTCGGCCGTCATGTCGCGGCCCATGGCGCGTCGGGCCGCGGCGTCCGGCGTGACGAGGGTGACCGCGACGCCCTCGGCCGTGAGGTCGGCCGCCTGCCGCCGGGCGTCGGGATGCGGGCCGACGGCCGAGGGAATCGGGGTGACGGCCAGCACCCGTTCGTAACCGCGGGCCAGGTGGAGGTTGCCGGTGGAGCGAGTGCCGCCGTCGATCCAGCGCCGTCCGGCAGCCGTGATCGGCGGCCACACCATCGGCACCGCACAGCTGGCGGCGACCGCATCGAGGAGCGTGAGTCCGGATTCGGCGTCGAAGGCGTTCACCTCCCCGGTCACGGCGTCGACCGCGGTGACCCGCAGTTTCCCTCCGGCCGGCCAGTCGGCGGCACCCCTCAGCAGGGGGCGCAGGACGTCGAACACCTCGGACTCGGGGCCGCTGCGCGTGGCGAGGGCGGCCCGGCCCAGACGCCGCACCGAGCGGTCGGGGTCGCGGGAGCCGAGCGCTGCCCAGAGGAAGCGGAGCGTCGTGGAGAAGCCGGAGTTGATGTTGATCCGGTCGGCGCCGGTGAGCTGACGCTCGTACATCTCGACAGGTGTCTCTCCCCCGAGCAGTCGGGAACCGAAGATCGCTCCGGCCGAGGTACCGATGACGACGTCCGCCCGGTCCAGGTCGACACCGGCTTCCGCGAGACCGGCGAGCACCCCGGTCAGCCAGGCTCCGCCGACCGGGCCTCCACCTCCGAGCACCAGCGCGGCTCCGCTTGCCCCGTCCGTTCCGCCCATCAGATACGCCCTCCGACACTTCGAAGCAGCTTAAATGGGGAGTACTCCCCACTTGGTTTTCTGACGATAGCATCCTCACCGGGGAGTACTCCCCGCCTTCGCGCGAAGGCGGATCGGCGGGTGGGCGGACGGATGCGTGGACGGAGGGACGGCCATGAGCGTCGGTGAGGACTCCACGGTCCCGGAGCCGCAGCCCGCGCCCCGGCGAAGGCGCGACGCCCGGCGCAACCGGGACCGGCTGGTGGCGGCGGCCCGCGAGGTGTTCTCGGAGCAGGGGCTCGACGCGCCGCTCGACGTGATCGCCCGCCGGGCAGGCATCGGCAATGCGACGCTCTACCGGCATTTCCCCGCCCGTGCGGCACTCGTCGACGCCGTGTTCCGAGACCGGTTGACGGACACGATGGCGGCCGGCGAGCGGGCCCGAACCGCACCCGATGCCTGGACGGGGCTGAGCGACTACCTCGGCGCCGTCTTCGGCACCCTGGCCGACGACCGCGGCACCAACGACCTCATGACCACCCACCTGCCGGACGTCGAGGCCCTTCAGGCCGTGCACGCCCACAACCGCCGGACTGTGGAGCTGCTGCTCGGTCGGGGCCGCGAGGAAGGCGTCGTGCGTCCCGACGTCACCACGGAGGACGTCCTGTTCGCCCTCGCCGCCCTCGGTCGCGCCGTACCGCCTCTCACCACGGTCGCCACGCCCGATGCCTGGCGTCGCCCCCTCGCCCTGTTCCTCGACGGCCTGCGCACCGCCCCGCCGTCGCCGCTGCCGGACCGCGCCCTCACCGGTGCCGAGCTCGGCGACGTACTCCGGGAGATGGGTCCGCACCGGTCACGGCCCGGGCAGAGCCCGACGGGCGGCTCTGCTGCCCGGGCGGGGGCACGCCGGCCGCGGACGCCCTGAGCAAGGGTGGATACCTGTGTGCGTCGCAGTAGTTTTTCCGTCGAGCTGGTTAGAGTTCCTGTGCGGGGAACCCGTCCCCGTGGCGGTCCGTGTCCGCGGCGGGCCGCAGGAAGGTGCGCATGTCCCCGGAGAGTCAGCCGAATGCCGGTGCCCGGCAGCCGGACGATGACCGGCTCCCCGTCGCCGGCCGGCTCGACGACGACCACTTCCCGGCCTACACCATGGGCAGGGCCGCCGAACTGGTCGGAGTGACACCCGCCTTCCTCCGCGCCCTGGACGGGACGGGACTGATCACCCCGACACGTTCGGACGGCGGCCACCGCCGCTACTCGCGCCATCAGCTGAAGCTCGCCGCACGGGTGTGCGAACTCGTCGATCAGGGGACCCCGGCCGACGCCGCGTGCCGCATCGTCGACCTGGAGGAGCGGCTGGAGCGGGTCGAGCGGGACTGCGAGGAGCTGCGCCGGCAGGGCGGGCGCGCCGTGCGTCAGCATCAGTGAAAATCTGTCCTCGCCAGAACAGAAATTTAGCGCCCGCCGTAGAAATCTATTTCTTCAAACGCGTTGACCATGCTTTTCCTGGGTGATTTTCCTCGCTTGCCTCGGATATGGTTCGTGCTACGCTGACGTCAGTTGCAGTTGTGGTTGCCAGTTTGCTACCGGTTCTCCGGGCAGGTGATCATCGCGACGATGAGGGAATTCGTAAAGTGCGATTTCCCGGCACTGTCTCAGGAGATTTGATATGGCCACCGGTACCGTGAAGTGGTTCAACTCGGAAAAGGGCTTCGGCTTCATCGAGCAGGACGGCGGCGGCGCCGACGTCTTCGCTCACTACTCGAACATCGCCACCTCGGGCTTCCGTGAGCTCCAGGAAGGCCAGAAGGTGACCTTCGACGTCACGCAGGGCCAGAAGGGCCCGCAGGCCGAGAACATCGTTCCCGCCTGACCCGTACGTACGCGAGTACGCAGGGATTGCAGCAGGGGCCCCGCACATCGGTGCGGGGCCCCTGCTCCGTTTTTTCCAGGGGTACACAACTGCTGGTCCAGTACCTCGTTTTGGTGCACATGGGCACGATTGAGTGAACGGCGTGACGTTCCGTGGGTGTGCCTGGCTGGGTGCGCGTAACGTACTCGGTGCGATCTGGGACGCCGGGTGTGGCGTCAGCAGTCGGGGCCCCCGGTTCTACCAGAGAGATGGTTCGGGGCCTCCCCGTGGCCTCTGGCCACACCCACATGACCAGGTCGTAGGGATTCCGCCCACCTGGGACGGACCGCATACGTGATATGCGTCGCCGCCCAGGACGCGAAAGCGGAGGACCAGTGCGCCCAAGACCGTTCGGGGCGTGCTGGAGAGTCAGGACTCACTCCTGCTCACTGCCCAGGAACGGTCGGGGCCCACGCGCATGCAGGATTCCTGAACGCGGTCCCGGTTCCCGGTACGCGTCCTTCGGAAAGGGCCGGGGCGTCGCCCCGGCCCTTTCGTGGTGTGTGCTTCGGTGGCGCCGGCGGGCGGGTCAGGCCTGCTTCGGGCCGGTCTGCTGGACCACCTCGAACGACCACAGCGTCGCGTCCGTGGCGGCGGGCTTCGGCCGGTCGCCCTGCGCGCCGCCGCCCTGCGCGCCGCCACCGCCGTGCGCGGCCTGGCCACGGCCGGCCATCCAGCGCTGGAAGTCCTCCTCGGTCCGCCAACGGGTGTAGACGAGGTAGGTGTCGGTGCCCTCCACGGGGCGGAGCAGCTCGAACCACTCGAATCCGTCCGAACCCTCCACCGCCCCCGCCCGGGCGGCGAACCGCTTCTCCAGCGTCTCCCGCTGCTCTTCCGGGACCGTGAGTACGTTGATCTTGACGATGCTCATGCCCCGATTGTTCCGCAACACCGGTGCGAGACGCGGGCGGGGCCTTCCCGCCGTGCCGAGGCAGGCGGGTGCGGTGAGTTCCGGGCGGGATCCGCCTTCGCTTTCTTCACCTGTCCGGCCTGTCTTGATCGGTTCGGTTCGTTCGATTCATTCGATCTGTTCGATTCGTTTGCGCAGGGTGGTGGCGAATTCCTCCGCCCGCGCCAGCTGCGTACGGAGGTCCGCCGTCCGTTGACGTGCCGCTTCCTCGAAGCCGCGCAGCGACTCGAGCAGTTCTTCACGTTCCTGTCCCTCGGGCAGGCCGGTCGCGACGTGCTCGTCGAGGCGGTCGGTGGCCGCGAGCAGTTCCCGCATCTGCTCCAGGGCGAAGCCCAGCGGTTTCATCCGGCGGATCACCATGAGGCGGGCCACGTCGCCCTCGGTGTAGAGCCGGAAGCCGCCCCGCGAGCGGGCCGACGGGACGACGAGGCCGGTCTCCTCGTAGTGCCGGATGGTGCGCAGGGACAGTTCGGTGCGCGCGGCGACCTCGCCGATCTGCATGTGCTTGCCGTCCACGTGCCCGATTCGGCCCTTCTCGTCCATGTGCTGCTCTGCTGGTCAGCCCCGGAGGTGTGACCGGTCGGACGCACCCCGATCTCTACCCTAACGTTAGGGTAGAGTCACCCCGCCCCGCGCCACCCGGACCATCCCTCGGCCGGCCTCGGCCCCCGCACGCCCCGCCCCGCCCCCGCGCCGCCGTCGCCGCCGGGCCGGAGCGCGCCCGAGCACGACAGGTACTGCCCCCTTGTCCTCTCCCGCACTGTCCCCCGCCGCTCGGCTGCGCGCCGCGCGCCCCGACTGGCTGAACGACCCGAAGGTCTGGCGGACCGAGATCCTCGGCGGCCTCGTCGTCGCGCTCGCGCTGATCCCGGAGGCGATCTCCTTCTCGATCATCGCCGGTGTCGACCCGGCCGTCGGTCTGTTCGCGTCCTTCACGATGGCCGTCACCATCGCGTTCGTCGGCGGACGCCGGGCGATGATCTCCGCGGCGACCGGTGCCGTGGCGCTCGTCATCGCGCCACTCAACCGTGAGCACGGGTTCGGGTACCTCGTCGCCGCGGTGCTCCTCGCCGGTGTCTTCCAGATCGTCCTCGGCGCGCTGGGCGTGGCGAAGCTGATGCGGTTCGTCCCGCGCTCGGTGATGGTCGGCTTCGTCAACTCGCTGGCCCTGCTGATCTTCATGGCCCAGGTCCCCGAGATGCGGGACGTCCCGTGGGCCGTGTATCCGCTGATCATCGGTGGCCTGGCCCTGATGGTGTTCTTCCCGAGGATCACCACCGTGATCCCGGCGCCCCTGGTCTCCATCGTGATCCTCACCGTGATCACGCTCGCCGCCGGGATCGCCGTCCCCACCGTCGGGGACAAGGGGGAGCTGCCCTCGTCCCTGCCGGTACCCGGCCTGCCCGACGTGCCGTTCACGATGGACACCCTCACCACCGTCGCCCCCTACGCCTTCGCCATGGCGCTGGTCGGCCTGATGGAGTCGCTGATGACGGCCAAGCTGGTCGACGACATCACCGACACGCACTCCTCCAAGACCCGCGAGTCGATCGGCCAGGGCGTCGCCAACATCGTCACCGGGTTCTTCGGCGGGATGGGCGGCTGCGCCATGATCGGCCAGACGATGATCAACGTGAAGGTCTCCGGTGCCCGGACCCGTCTGTCCACCTTCCTCGCGGGCGCGTTCCTGATGGTGCTGTGCATCGTCTTCGGGCCGATCGTCTCCGGCATTCCCATGGCCGCGCTCGTCGCCGTGATAATCATGGTGTCGTTCGCGACCTTCGACTGGCACTCCATCGCCCCCAAGACCCTCAAGCGGATGCCGGCCGGGGAGATCGGCGTCACGGTGATCACCGTCGTGTGCGTGGTCGCCACGCACAACCTCGCCGTCGGCGTCGTCGTCGGCACGGTCACCGCCATGGTGGTCTTCGCCCGGCGGGTCGCCCACCTCGCCGAGGTCACCGCGGTCACCGGTCCCGACGGCACGTCCGTCGTCTACCGGGTCACCGGCGAGTTGTTCTTCGCCTCGTCCAACGACATCGTCGGCCGCTTCGACTACTCGGGCGACCCCGACCGCGTCGTCATCGACCTGTCGTCCGCCCACGTCTGGGACGCCTCCTCCGTCGCCGCCCTCGACGCCGTCGAGACGCGGTACGCGCAGCGCGGGAAGACCGTCGAGATCACGGGCCTGAACGAGCCCAGTGCCCGCCTCCACGACAAGCTCAGCGGGGAACTCGTCGGCGGTCACTGACGGACGGCCCCGGGGCAGGCCCGGTAGAGGTCACCGGGGGCGGCCGTCAGCCGAGGCAGATCACCAGGAGACAGAGCTCGGCGCCGGAACCGGAACCGGAACCGGAACCGGAACCGGAACCGGAGCCGAAGTCGGAGCCGGACGTGCCCGGTGGCTCGGGCGCGGGTGCCGAGGGGGCCGAGGTGACGGGCTGCGAGCCGCTCCGCCCGCCCGAGCCGCCGCTTCCGTCGTTGCCGCTGTCGCCGCCGTTGCCCGAGGAGCCCTCGGGCGGGGTCGTCGTACCGGAACTGGAACCGTCGCCGGAGCCGTTGGAGTCGGAGCCCGTCCGTGTGCCCGAGCCGTCGGACGGGGATGCGGTCCGTGCCGGGGACGTGGCCGTCGTGGGGGCGCCGGTGGCGCCGTCCGGCCGGGTGCTCGACGCGGTGGTGGGCGCCGGCACGGTGCCGGTCGGCTTCCGGTGTGCGGCGTCGCCCGGGGCCGGCTGCGAGGACCGGTCCTGGGAGCGCTGCGTGCCGGCCGGGCTCCCGGACGGCGCCGCCGGGCCGCCGTACTGGTCCGCGGGCCCGTCCGTGCCGCCCATGCCGGACACCTCGGGTGCTGTGGCGGCCTGGGCGCGGTCGCCGGAATCCCGGTCCATCGAGGCGAGGGTGAGTCCACCGCCGACGAAGGCCACCGCCGTGGCGACCAGGGCGCGTCGCTGGGTCTTCTTCCAGCGGACCAACTGCCGCCGCCGCGCCGCCCGCCCCGTGGGCGCGGACATCACGGACGCGGACACGGGCGCCGGCACGGACGCGGCCGTGGACACCGGGTCCGGGACTTCCGCGGCAGGGGCCGGCCCCGTACCGGTTCCCGCACCGGCCGCGGTGCCGGAATCTGCCGCGGGTGCGGTCGAGGTCGCCGTGCCCGGGACGGTGTGACCGCCGATGACGCTCGGCGCGATGTCGGGGGCGTAGGCGCCGCATCCGGGGCACACGAGGGCGCCGTTCAGATGCCGACGGCACGTGGAGCAGTAGTTCATCCGCTGTCTTCCCGGGTTGGCAGGCACCCGCCGAGCCGGGGACGGCCCGTTCGCGTTGCGCACGCGAGAGCGGGTGAAGCAGGACAGCAACGCTAACGACACCCACGAGCCGCTGTGTGCAGCCTGTGTGTCACTCCTGCACACATTCTCTGCCCGCTTCGCGTGAATGCCGTGAGCATGTGCGTCAAGCGGCGCGCAATGCGGCCCGGACTGAATGTCATTCCACCAAAATCATGGGGGACAAAGGCAGTTGAGGGCCGCGCGCGGAGTCGATTTGCGCCGTCACGACCGGATATCGGAACCGGCGGAAGGCGCTCAAGACACGGAAATGACAAGGCTGTTCCCGTGAAGGCGCGGTTTGACGCTGCCGGGCCGTGCGGCGTTGGCTTGCCCACCACTTGGTCGCCGCGCCGCACTCTCGCTTGGAAGGCACCTGATGTGAACCCCTGTACCGCCCGTACCGCCCACGCACGCCGCACGATCCGGGGGCGTCGGGGCACCACAGCTCTGACGGCCGCCCTCTCGGCCCTCTCGGCGCTCTCGCTCTCCGCGTGCGGTGCGCTCGACGCCACCGGCGAAGACGGTGGCTCCGCGTCGCCGGGCCGGCGCAACGCCATCACCGTGGGCCTCCTTCTCCCCGACAGGCGAACGGCACGCTTCGAGAAGTTCGACCGCCCCCTCATCCAGGAACGGGTCGGCGTCCTCACCGGGAAGGAGGGCAGGGTCGCCTACGCCAACGCCGGGGGCAGCACGGCCAAGCAGAGCGAGCAGCTCGGCCGCATGGTCGCCGACGAGGTCGACGTGATCATCGTGGCCGCGGTGGACGCCGGGGCCATCGGACCGGCCGTGGAGAGGGCCAAGGAAGCGGACATCCCCGTCATCGCGTACGACCGGCTCGCCGAGGGTCCGATCGACGCGTACGTGTCGCACGACAACGAACTCGTCGGCGAGGTGCAGGGCCGTGCGCTCGTCGACGCGCTCGGCAGCGAGGCGGAGAACAGCAAGATCGTCATGATGAACGGTGAGCCCGCCGATCCGAACACCGCGCTGTTCAAGGAGGGCGCGATGGGAGAGTTGAACGGCAACGTGGTCATAGCCGAGTCGTACGACACCGAGAAGTGGCTGCCCGCCGTCGCCAAGGCGAACATGAAGAAGGCGATCAAGGCCGTCGGCGCCGACGACGTCGCCGCGGTCTACGCGGCGAACGACGGCATGGCCGGAGCCGTCATCGAGGCGCTGGAGGAGGCGGGCGTCCCCGGCATCCCGCCGGTGACCGGGCAGGACGCCGATCTGGAGGCCGTGCAGCGGGTCGTCGCGGGCACGCAGTACATGACGGTGTACAAGTCGTTCCTGCTGGAGGCCGGCGGTGCCGTCGAGATGGCGGTGGCCAGGGTCCAGGAGCGGGACATCCAGTTCGACTCGCTGACCGGCGAACGGGTCGACAGCCCGACGCAGAAGGACATCCCGTCGATGCTGGTGCCGGTGGTCGCCCTGACGCAGGACAACATCGAGGACACGGTGATCCGGGACGGCGTCTACGACGTGGAGGACATCTGCACGGCGGAGTACCGGGCGGCCTGCGCGTCGATCGGCCTCACGCCGTAGGCGTCGTAAGCACCGCGGGCAGGACGACGACGGCCCGCTCACTGTTGGTCGGAGTACCCGATGTCTCCCACCGTCCAGGCGCTCACATCGGCGAGCGCCACCCGGTACATGCCGCCCGTGTCCGGGATGCCGTAGCTCCCCTGGAGGATCCGGGCGACGTGGAAATGCAGGTGGGAGGGGCGCGACGGCGCTTCGCCCCGGCCGGCCTCCGCGAACGGAACGGCGAAGTGGCGCAGGCGCGCGGAGTCGCGCAGTACCTCCGCCACGCGCTCCCGCCACAGGGCCTCGGGGGCCAGCCGTCCGGTGATGACGGCGCCGGGGATCACTACGGTGAGTGACATCTGGCTGTCCTGGTCCGTCTCGACCATCGCGGCGACGGCGACGAGCAGATCGTCAGGGTGCGACATGGTCGAAGAGCGTAGCCGAGCCTCGGCCCGGCCGGGCGGTGCGGGCCCGGATCACTTCGCCGTGGCGGCC
>NZ_JBHSPC010000011.1:15688-17733 GCF_042656345.1 Streptomyces incanus | reverse complement strand
TCAGGGCCGGCTGTCAGGTCAGGGCTGCAGGGGCATGCTCCAGCAGTTGGAGGTGGCCCGCTTGCCGGACAGCCGGTCGGTCAGCCAGTCGATGGCGTCCCCTTGGTCGGTCAGCAGCGGGGCGAAGTGGTTGAGCAGCGCACTGCCGACGTGGGGGAGGACGACGGCCTTGTACGTGACGTCGGCGCCCTTGGCACACCAGTCGACGGCGAGTTGGCGGGACTGCCCGTGCGGCACGAGGTCGTCGCTGACGCCGGTGGCCAGGCGGACCGGGCCGGACGGCTTCATCGTGCCGATGAGCTGCCTGTCCAGGAAGGTCTGGAAGGCGGGCGTGGTGGCGATGATGTCGCCGAGGGACTTTCCGTCCTTGATCCACTTGGTGCTCTTGGCGAAGCCGTACGTGAAGAGGGCGTCGCCGACGCACATCGTCGAGAGGTCGGTGAGTGCGGCCTTGCCGGCGGCGTTCAGATGCGCCTCGGCTATGGGTTCCAGGGACGGGTCGGACTGGAGGAAACCGCTCAGCGACCAGCCCAGCGCGCCGGCCAGTTCGCTGCCGTCGATGGCCTTGGTGACCTTGGTCAGATCGGCGGGCGGCGCGCCGGAGTAGGTCCCGGACAGGGCGACGTCGGGGGCGTAGGTGGACTGGAGTTCGGCGGCCGCCGCGCTCGCCCCGCCGCCCTGGCTGTACCCGTAGAGCCCGACGGGGGAGGCCGTGGTGATCGACGCTCCGCGGACCGAGCGGGCGGCACGGACGGCGTCCAGGACCGCGTGGGCCTCGTCGACCCGGTTCACGTAGGTGTGCAGGCGGTCGGTCGCGCCCAGGCCGGCGTAGTCGGTGACGACCACGGCGACGCCCTTCGCGAGGAGGCGGTAGATCGCCAGGTCCTCGTAACCGACGGATACGGTCTCGCCGTTGAACCGCAGCGGGTGCTCGAGCCCCATGGACGCGGCGCACTGGTCGCCCTGGCCCTGGGTGCCGGGCGCCACCGCGACGAGGGGGCGCGGTCCGTTGCCCTTCCAGGCGGCTGACGGTTCGATGTACGCGCCGGTGACGGCGACCGGCTGCCCGCTCGAGTCGGTGGACCGGTACATCAGCCGGGTCGCGGTTCCCGGCAGCGGGCCCTTGAGACGGGGCAGGCTCAGGGCCAGAGGGAGGCGCTCGCTGCGGATGAGGGTGCCGTTGGCGTCGGGCAGAGACGCGGGCGGGGTGTAGAACGCGGGGATCGCGACACCCCGGGACACGACCTCGTCCGTCGCCGCGGCGGGGGCGGACGCGACGGTTTGGGCGCCGAGGCAGGCGGCGGCGGTGACGGCAGCGGCCAGAAGTCTGGGGCGCGGGCGTGCGGGCATGGCGAACCTCCTGGGAAGCGGCTGGCAGGAAGCGGCCTCCGTGCCGGGGCGTCCCGTGATCGGCCCGGACGGGGAGGCGCGGTTGCGGAGCTACGGAGCTGAGCTGTGGGGAGTCGGGGCTTCGGAGCTACGACGGCACGAGGCACGACGGCACGACGATGGGGCGGCACGACGGTGGGGCGGCACAGCGGCAGGGCACAGCGGCAGGGCGGCCCGGCGGCGAGGTGTGGCACACGCGCCCACGGGCTTGCCCGCGCCGCTCGGAAGTGGTTCGCATTGAACTTACCTATGGGTAAGTTACTCGCGGTAGCAGTAGGAGGGTTACGGTTCGGTAATGTGACGGGCGGTCCGATGTCGCCCGCCGCCCACGGGGGATCGCCCGGGACCGAGGGCCGAGCTCGGTGCGTGGCCGAGGAGACGGTGTCGTCGAGCGGCTGCTCAGTGCGGAGGCTGCTCAGTGCGGAGGCGGCGACGGCACAGGAACGGGCGCGTATCGCCCGGAAGTTGCGTGACGCGGCGCCCGCCACGTCACGGCCATGGCGGTGCAGGCGGACGCCGTCCGCTTCCTGCTCTCCTGCTCTCCGGCGCACCGGACCACCGGAGGGCGACGGTCTCGCCTTCCGGGTGGCCACGGGGGAGGGCGGCCGTCGGCGTCCCCCAGGGGTGCCGACGGCTTCTCCGAACGGGAGAGGCCG
>NZ_JBHSPC010000011.1:9397-15653 GCF_042656345.1 Streptomyces incanus | reverse complement strand
ACCCACAGGCGCCGCCACCCGCACCTCGCACCGCCGTTCGTCCCGGACTACCGCACGGTGCACGGCGACCCGCGGAGCACCGCCTCAGCGCCCACGGAGTGACCGCTCAACGGCCCTTCGGCGGTCCTTCAACAGCCCTTCAGCGGCCGCCCTTGCCCTTGCCGGCCGCGCTGCGGCGGGCCGCCTGCCCGGGACGGCGGCTGCGCCGGCTCCGGGACGGGGAACCCGTGCGCGCGGGCTGGTTCTGGGCGGGCGGCGGAGTGAGGACGACGGGCACGCCCGACGGCGCCTGGGCTCCGGTGATGCGGTTCAGTTCGTCTCCGCCCGGACGTACCCGGGTGGTCTGCGGGGTGATGCCGGCGTCGGCCATCAGGCGGGACATCTCCCGGCGCTGGTGCGGCAGGACCAGCGTGACGACGGTGCCGGACTCACCGGCGCGGGCGGTGCGTCCGCCGCGGTGCAGGTAGTCCTTGTGGTCGCTGGGCGGGTCGACGTTGACGACGAGGTCCAGGTTGTCGACGTGGATGCCACGGGCCGCGACGTTGGTGGCCACCAGGACCGTGACGTGTCCGTCCTTGAACTGGGTCAGGGTCCGGGTCCGCTGGGACTGGGACTTCCCGCCGTGCAGGGCCGAGGCCCGCACACCGACGGCCAGGAGCTTCTTGGCCAGCCGGTCGGCGGCGTGCTTGGTGTCCAGGAACATGATCACGCGTCCGTCGCGGGCGGCGATCTCCGTCGTGGTGGCGTGCTTGTCGTCGTCGTCCACGTGCAGCAGGTGGTGGTCCATCGTGGTGACCGCGCCCGCGGACGGGTCGACGGAGTGGACGACGGGGTCGTGGAGGTAGTTGCGCACCAGACGGTCGACATTGCGGTCCAGCGTGGCGGAGAACAGCATGCGCTGGCCGCCGGGGCGCACCCGGTCGAGCAGGGCGGTCACCTGCGGCATGAAGCCCATGTCGGCCATCTGGTCGGCCTCGTCGAGGACGGTGATGGCGACCTGGTCCAGCCGGCAGTCGTCCCGGTCTATGAGGTCCTTGAGCCGGCCGGGCGTCGCGACGACGACCTCGGCACCGCCGCGCAGGGCGCTCACCTGCCGGCCGATCGACACGCCGCCGACCACCGTGGCGATCCGCAGGCGCAGCGCGCGGGCGTAGGGGGTGAGAGCGTCGGTGACCTGCTGGGCCAGTTCCCGGGTGGGGACGAGGACGAGCGCCAGCGGGTGCCGGGGCTCGGCCCGCTGTCCGCCGGTACGCGCCAGCATCGCGAGGCCGAAGGCCAGCGTCTTGCCCGAGCCGGTACGCCCGCGGCCCAGTACGTCCCGGCCGGCCAGCGAGTTCGGCAGCGTCGCGGCCTGGATCGGGAACGGGGTGGTCACGCCCTCGGCACTCAGAGCGGTCAACAGCTGCTCGGGCATGTCGAGTTCGGTGAACATCCCGACCGGCGGCAGCGCCGGGGTGAGGGTGACCGGCGGCGCGAACTCCCCGCCGGACGCGGCGGGACGACCCCCGCGGCCGCTGCTGCGTCCGCCCTGGGCGGCGCCGCGGGACGGACCGCCCTGGCGGCCGCCCGACCCCTGGGAACGGACGCGGCCTCCCCGCCCGGAACCCGCGGAGCCCGCGGCCTTGTCCGTACGGGAGCGGGACGAGCCGGTGTTGCCGGCGCTGTTGTTCGAACGAGCTGTGTGGTTGCGGTTCATGCGGAACCTTCCTCGATGCGGCACGTATCGAGGAATTCCTCCCGACGGCGAGGTGCTGGCCGCATGAGAATTCGCAAGAATGAGCCGAAAAACGGTGAATCAGTGAATCACTGCATCAATGACATCAGTGAAACAGCGGCAGGCGGCCGCGAGTGGCGGGCCGCGAGCACGGGTACGGCGTCGGCTTCGTTGCCGGGCCGGGGAACGCAGTGGGCCGGGGCCCCGCGCCACAGGGGTGCGGGATCCCGGCCACGCACTGCGTGCCGGCGTCGGGTACCGACGCCGGTGTCAGCGTATACGCGTCAGGCGGGAACGATGTTCTCGGCCTGCGGGCCCTTCTGGCCCTGCGTGACGTCGAAGGTAACCTTCTGGCCTTCCTGAAGCTCACGGAAACCGGAGCTGGCGATGTTCGAGTAGTGGGCGAACACGTCGGGGCCGCCGCCGTCCTGCTCGATGAAGCCGAAGCCCTTTTCCGAGTTGAACCACTTCACGGTGCCAGATGCCATGCTGTATCTCCTTTTGGGCAGTGCCCGGGGCCCACACCTTGTGGGCCCGTGGTCGCAACAATGATCCACCCGGCTGTTGTTCCCGGAAAGCCGCGAAGCTTCTCAGGAACGAAAAAGAGTGCTCGTCGACGGAAGGTCGGAAGAGCACTCACAAGCCTCTGGTAACCAAAACTGCAACTCTTCACGATAACACGGGTGGGGCGCCGGTGTCCGAGACCGGCCCCGCCGGGTCGTCGACGCCCGGGGTGCGGGTGATCAGGAGACCGGGGCGGGGCGTGGGTTGCCGTGGAAGACCTGGTCGGTGTGCCAGGAACAGTGGGCGGCCGCGACGGGGCGGGTGCCCGGCTGGGGGCCGATGAGCGGGCGGCCCGCGAGTGCTGTGACGTGCTCGCGGGCGGCGGGGCTGTGGCCGACGAAGCGCTGCGAGACCAGGATGCGGTGACTTCCCCCACTCTCGGCTTCTCCCCCACTCTCGGCTTCGCTCGAGCGGGGGGACCCCCATGAGCGGGGGGATCCCCGTTCGATGCCGAGGACGCCCTTGTCGAAGAGCTTGTGGTGCAGTGAGCACAGACACAGCCCGTTGTCGACGTCGTCGGGGCCGCCGAACGCCCACCAGCGCACGTGCGCGGCCTCCAGCCCGACCGGGAGCGCGCCGATCCTGCCGTCGTAGCCGCAGAAGGCGCACCGGTACTCGTAGGCCGTCAGGACCCGCTCCCGCATCCTCGGGTCCCGCCGCCTGCGCACGACGGCCGAGAGCCGTTCGGGCTCCGCCGGCTCCGGCTCCAGGCCGACGGACTCGCACAGCTCGGCATGGAGCGAGGGCGGGAAGTGCAGGTCGAGCAGGAGCCGTGCCATCCGGCCGAGCAGCGGCGGCTCGCGGCGCAGTGCCGCGCGCAGTTCCGGCGCCAGCCGCCCCGCGGCTCCGAGGGTCCGCAGCTCCCGTACGCCGCTGCCGGGGCTGCCCGGACCGCGGTCGGTGCGCACCTCCCACACGCCGTCGCTCACCAGATGGTGGAACGGGTAGGCGGGAGTGGTCCTGTGGGGCGGACCGTACTCGTCCAGCAGCCGCTTGAGGTCGTCCTCCACCGCGCTGTAGCGCAGTTCACCGTCGGCATCCCGCTGGAACCGGCCGAGGGCGTACAGGAGGAGCAGCGGCTTGTGCGGCGCGCGTGTCCCGTTTCTGGTCCACTGTCTCAGCTCCGCCGCACGCTCAAGCCAGTCCATGACCGGCGATCGTAGTGGTGCCCCGTCGATCACGATCCGCGTGTGCCCTGCCCGGAGGGGACGTGGCGAGGGCCACGCGGACACGACGCCGTGAACGCGGGAAGGGTGAAGACACGGGTCACTCGCTGTCAGCGAGGCGGATCTGGCGGGAGTGCGCCCGGGAGTGCGCCGTCGGCCTTGGCGGCGTCGGCGACGGCCTCGGCGGCGGCTTCTGCGGCCTGCGCCGTGTCGTTGGCGGCCTGGGCGGCCATGTCGTCGTCGACAGGTTTCTCGATGGTGGCCGGCGACCGGGGCAACTGCTCGGTGAAGGCTTTGGACACGCCTTGGAGCGCTGAGGTGATCTCGCTCGGAATCACCCAGAAGTTGTTGCCCGAACCTTGCGCGAGTTGCGGCAGGGTCTGGAGGTACTGGTAGGCGAGCAGCTTGGGGTCGGGGTCGTTGCGGTGCACGGCCTGGAAGACCTCGTCGATGGCCCGGGACTGGCCCTCGGCCTGCAGGATCGCAGCGGTACGGTTGCCCTCCGCGCGGAGGACGGCGGCCTGTTTGTCGCCCTCGGCGGTGAGGATCTGAGATTGGCGCTGTCCCTCGGCCCCGAGGATCGCGGCCCGCTTGTCCCGCTCGGCGCGCATCTGCTTCTGCATCGCGTCCTTGATGGTCTGCGGGGGGTCGATGGCCTTGATCTCCACCCGGTTGACTCGCAGCCCCCACTTACCGGTGGCTTCGTCCAGCACGCCGCGGAGCTGGCTGTTGATGGTGTCGCGTGAGGTGAGCGTCTTCTCCAGGTCCATGGAGCCGACGACGTTGCGCAAGGTGGTGACGGTCAGCTGCTCGACGGCCTGAAGGAAGTTCGCGATCTCGTAGAAGGCCGCTCGCGGGTCGGTGACCTGGAAGTACAGGACGGTGTCGATCTCGACGACCAGGTTGTCCTCGGTGATGACCGGCTGCGGTTTGAAGGAGACGACCTGTTCCCGCAGGTCGATTACCGAGTGAACGCGATCGATGTAAGGAATGACGAGGTTGAGGCCGGGAGTCAGCGTGCGATGGTAGCGGCCGAGCCGTTCGACATTACGGGCGCGCGCCTGGGGAACGATGCGCACCGCCCGCATCACGGTGAAGATCGCGATCAGCGCGACGATCAGGCCGACGATGAGAAACGCAGAGGTCTCCATGTTTTCAGTCCCGGGGGTAGACGAACGCTGTGGTGCCGCTGATCTCTATGACGTCCACGGTCTTGCCAGGAGGAATCACCAGCGTCTCGTCGTAGGCGCGGGCCGTCCACTCCTCACCGTCGATACGAACCCTGCCACCCAGACCCGACACCTCCGAGACGACGTAGGCAGCCCTGCCGACCAGTGCGTCTATACCGAATCGCGCTACCTGGGGCTGGAGCACGTGGCGCACCGCGATGGGGCGCAGGAACAGCACGGTGACGGTGGCGACGACGGCGAACACCAGGAACTGGAGGGGCAGCGGAAGCCCCAGCGCGGCGCACCCCGCCGTGACCAGTGCGGCGGCACTCAGCATCCCGAGCGCGGCGGTGAGGGTGAAGATCTCCGCCAAAGCCAGCACAGCTGCGATGACCAACCAGATCAGCCAAAGATCCATTGCGTACCTCTTCCGACCGGCGCGGGCGCGGAGGGCTTGGTCCCACCATTGGACCCTGACAAGGGAGGGCAGCGGTACCCCTGAGGGAGGAAAACCTACCGAACGAGCGAAGATGGGGTGGTGCGACACCCGCTGGAATTGACTATTCCACACTTTACTCTCACTTTACCCACTCTTGGAAGAAAGAATCTCTTCTGGCGGGCCGTTTTCCTTTCCTCCATGGTGCCGTCTTCACGGGCCGGTCCGCCTGCTCGGGGCGGTGGACCCGGCGCGCTGCGCACCGGGTCGGCCATGGCCCGCTCTCCCGGGGCCCGGCGGATGCTGCCGGCGCTGAACCGCCACACCGACGCCGTGCCGCTGATCTCCCGGCCGGCACCAGGCACCAGGCACCAGGCGCCGGCCGCCCCGCGGCCCCGACGCGCGCAGCTCGCCCCCGCGGCCGCCGGGGCTCCGGCCGGTCGATGACGTGTGATCGCAGCGACCCGCCGCGGGAGAAAAACGTGCTGCGCGATGACATAGGTGCCGGGTCCTCACACCGTCTGAGAGGTGTAACCAACCAAACCAACCACCGACGACTGGAGAACGGATGAGGACGCAGAGGCTTGTCCCGGCCGGAGTCGCGGCCCTGGCCCTGGTCGGCGGGGGCGGTACGGCCCTCGCCGTGAACGGCGCGGCGCCGCCCGCCGTGGCCGGGGAGAAGGCCGGCGGCGAGGCGCGGGAAGCGGCGGCCGTGCAGGCGTCCGCCCGGCCCACCGCCTCCCGGACCGCCGGGCCGCGCGTCGTGCGGCCCTACCGGCCGGTGGAGATCGGCCGGGGCGCGAAGATGGGGCTCCTGCCGGAAGGCCGGCAGAACTCCGTCGTGGGCCCCGGCGACATCGGCGAGTCGGTCGAGCAGGCCCGGAAGCACAGCGGCGACAACATCCGGCCCGACAGCCTCAGCTCCGGGACGTACGTCGACGAGGACCACGTCCTCTTCCACGGAGCCTTCCGCGCGGACACCCCACCGGCCGGGATCGACATCGTCCTCGACTCCGGACCGCGCCACACCGCCACCATGCTGAGCCTGCCGGGCGATCCGGGCTGGGGGACGTACCACGCCTTCGGCGACGCCTCGACGGCGGACACCGGCTTCACGGTCATGGCGTACGCCGAGGACGGCGGCGTGCTGTTCGAGCAGCGTTCCGATGTCCTGCCCCGGGACTGAGAGCGGCCACGAAGCCGACCC
>NZ_JBHSPC010000011.1:0-9364 GCF_042656345.1 Streptomyces incanus | reverse complement strand
TATCTCCTTCGTCAAGCTCGGCGAGGATGAGTGCCGTGATGGATGGGGATCAGGGGCGGGACTGGATGGGTCGCACGGCGGTGCACTACTGCGCCGTGCGGGGCGATGTCGCCGGCCTGCGGAAGGCGCTGGCGGGTGGGGCGGATTCCAGCCTTGCGGACAAGGCGGGGATGACGCCGTTGCACTTTGCCGCGCAGTCCCAGAGCGCGCTGGCAGCCGAGGTTCTCCTGGCGGCCGGTGCGACCTTGGATACGGGCGACTGCAACGGCAACACCGCTCTCTTCGATGCGGTGTTCAACTATCGGGGTGATCCGTCGACGATCCGGGTGCTGCTGGCGGCCGGAGCCGACCCGGGCCGGGAGAACGCGAAGGGTGTGAGTCCGCGTGCTCTGGCTGATCTGATCGGCAACTACGACGTGGCGGTTCACGTCCCTGGCGCGGGAGCGAACCGGTAGGTCCCCGGTTCGGCTTCCTGCCTAGTCATGACGCTGCTGTTGGACGTGGTTCGTAGAAGGTGCCGTCGCGGAGCATCGCGAAGAGCACGTCGGCCCGTCGTCTCGCGAGGCAGAGCAGGGCTTGGGTGTGGTGCTTGCCCTGGCTGATCTTCTTGTCGTAGTAAGCCCGGGATGCCGGGTCGGCCAGGGCCGCGAACGCTGACAGGAAGAAAGCCCGTTTGAGCTGCTTGTTTCCCCTGCGGGACGGCTGCTCGCCTCGGATCGAGGAGCCCGAACTCCGGGTCGCCGGGGCGAGGCCGGCATAGGCGGCGGACGGGAAGCTGCTGCCATCGCCCACGTCGATGAGGATCCTGGCTCCGGTCCTGACGCCGATCCCCGGCATCGAGGTCAGGACCTTGGAAAGAGGGTGGTTCGCCAGCAGTTCCTCGATCCTCGTCGCTAGGAGTTTGCGCTGGTCGAGGACGGCAGTCAGCGATGTGGCCAGGCTCGGAACGATCAGAGCGGCCGCGTCCGTGCCAGGGACGACCACGGTCTGCTCGTCCAGCGCGGTGAAGATGTCCTCGACCAACCGCTCGGCCATCCGCGGTGCCTTCGGACGTATCAAGGTCACGAGCCGTCGGCGTCCGGCCTTGCGGATCTGGGCCGGGGATCCGAACCGTTCCAGTAGCGTGAGCACGGCCGGGTGCTGGATGCGAGGGCCCAGGACCCGTTCCAGGTGGGGGTGGATCTGTGTCAGCAGGCCACGCAGGCGATTGCTGACGCGGGTGGCTTCGCCGGCCAGGTCGTCGTCGAAGCCGACGATCATCTCCAGCTCGGCGATGGTCTCGTCTTCGAGGTCGACCGAGCGGAGTGTGTGCGGCATGACGCGGGCGGCGTCGGCGATGACGAACGCGTCGCGGGCATCGGTCTTCGCTTCACCCGGGTAGAGGTCGGCGATCCGCCGCATCGTCAGCCCGGGCAGATAGGCGACCGGGCAGCCCATGTCCCTGGCCACGGCCAGCGGCAGGGCGCCGATGGAGGCCGGCTGGTCGACCACGACGAGCACGGTTCCGTGCTTGGCCTTCAGTTTCCCGAAGACCTCGCGGAGCTTGGGTTCGCTGTTGGGCAGCCGCTTGTCGAAGGCCTTCTTCCCGGCCGGGGTGACGGCGGTGGCGTGGTGTTCGCCCTTGCCGACGTCCAGGCCGAGGTAGGCGCCGATGTCGCTGACGTCGATCATGTGCGTCCTCCGGTCGTCTCTTCGCCCGGCCGTCCCACGGCACCGATCGCCACATCCACATTACGAAGAGCCTCCCAAGCCTCCCGGAGGAAGCCGGTGGTCATGCCCCTAATCAGCGGTCTGTCGATGCCTCCGGGCCGGTGACACCACCCCCCAGGCCATACGTTCAACAGGGGGAGAAAGTCATGCCGGCTCCGGAGGCCGGGCGCCCCATTGCGGGGCCACCAAGAAGGTAATGGGGGGGCCGCCGCGAGGGGGACGGGCTCATCGGTGATCGCTGTCGGGTGTCCGGAAGGCGTCGCGCACCGCCTCTGACCCGCCACACCGGCCACGGGGCCGTTTCCGTCCGCGCGGGGCCTGTCTCGCTCTCGGCCGGCGTCGCCCCCGCTCCTGCGGACGAGGGGGCGACCACCTGGACGGCACGGTTGCCGGCGCACCTCCCGGGCGGCTCGTGCCCGGTGGGGCCCTTCGACGTATCGCCCGGTGAGAGCAACGGCGGAGGATACGAGATTCGAACTCGTGAGGGGCTGCCCCCACCCGCTTTCCGCATGTTCGTACGGGGTTCGGGGGCGTATGGGTCTGTCATGACCTGCGGTGGAGTGGGTGACAGGAGGGAGACCGGACGGTGCCGGGCAAGGGTGGATGAGACCAGAACCGAGACCAGGGCGGGTCCGGTCAGACCTTCTTGACGACAACCGTGTCCGGCACCAGCTTCTCCAGGTCGTCCACGTCCGAGGTGAAGACGGTGACCTGACCCTTCTGCAGGCGTGCGATGACAGCGAGCACCGCGTCGATCGCGTCCTTGTGGCCGTGCAGCTTGGCATCCGCCAGCAGGCGGCGGGCCTGGCGGGCTTCGTCCTTCCCGACATCGGCGACCTTGAGCCGGGAGAGCACCCAGTCCCAGCGCTGCTCGGTGGTCCTGCCGTCGTACGCCTCCACCAGCGTCATCGGGGACGTGAGCACCTCGGCTTCACCTCGGGCTGCGATATCGAGCCACGCGATCATCCGCCGGTCGCCGCGCACGGCGAGGGACAGCGCCTCACAGTCGAGTACGAAGACGCGCAACGGCCGCTGCCCGGGCTCACCGGACCGCTTCTTCACGCGGCCTCTCCGGTGCTGTGCGTTCCACCTGCGCGGCGGCGCTCGTGCTCGGCGTCGAGATCCTCCAACTCCTTGAACGCGGCGGTGCTCTCTTCTTCGGTGAGAGGGCCGTGTTCCTCCTGCAGCCAGTCGGCCAGTTCCCGCAGCCGGTCCCGTTCCCGCTTGAAGCGCAGTGCCTCGGCTACGTACGCGGACAGGCCCCGTTCCGCCGCCTCCGCACGGATCTCGTCCAGGAGATCCTCGGGGATCGTCACCGTTACCTTCTTTGTCGTCGCCATATTGCAGACCATACTCCCGGTGCTTGATCCCTTACCGCTGGAGCGGGAATGGGAAGCTCTTGTCTACGGCGACCGCCGCCTGTGCTCGTTGTGCATCCGACTCGGCGAGCATCACCTTGCCGTCTGCCTCGACGATTTGCCGGCGTTTCGCAGGGCCGGCTTCGTCCTGGGGCGCCCGCGGGCAGGCCGGCCGCTGGGCAACGGCCGCCCTGCGAGGCCGGAGCCGCCAGGGGCTTCGCGCCCCGGTTGAGGGGCTGCGGCCGCCGAGAACAGCGCGCCTGGGGTGAAATGTCCTAAACATAGGAAATGAAAGAGACCAGAACTGAGGTCAACGTCGAAGGGCCCCACAGCAAGCTGTGGGCCCCTTCGACGTTAGTGCCCGGTGAGGCACTGGCGGAGGATAAGGGATTCGAACCCTTGAGGGGTTGCCCCCAACACGCTTTCCAAATGTTCGTCCGGGGGCTCGGGGGTGTGTGGAGACGTCCTGACCTGCGGTGAGGCGTGGGGTTGAGTGGTGAACGGACGGTTCTGGACGGAGGTGAATGCGACCAGAACTGCAACCAGCGGACAGCGGGTTCCTCTTGGTCAGACCACTGACTGTGCCGGTCCGTGCCCGGTGCCCACGAGGGCGTGTGTCAGCCGACGGGGTAGCCCTGGGCGAGGGCGGACTTGCGGAAGGCGGGGAGCTTGTCGAGGGGGACGGCGAGGTGGCGCTCGCCGAGGCGGGTGCAGTGGGTGCGGGTGCGGCGGTCGGTGGCGAGGAGAGCCGCGACGGCCGCGTCCGCGCACTCGACGAGGTGCACCGGCCCGGTGTCGCGGACCTGGCCCACCCTGCGGGCGGCGTCGGCCAGCAGGGTGGTGACCGTCTGCGGGAGCGGAGCGGCGGTGGCGTCCAGATGCTGGCGGAGTTCGGCGAGATCGCGGCCCGTGTCGACGGCGGCGAGCAGCGAGGCGGAGGTCAGGGCCCACACGCGGTCACCGGTGCGCTCAGCGAAGGCGTCGAGGAGGAGGGTCTCGGCGGGGGCGAGTCCGTCGAGGGCCACCACGTCGTGGTTGGGGAGCACCTTCAGGCCGCCAGTACTCTTCGGGGCGGTGCCGGCCGGTGCGGGGAGGTAGGTGGCGGTCTGCCCGGTGGCATAGGCTCCGAGCGGGTTGAGGCGGAGGGCGAGAAGGCCGTCGTAGCGGCTGATGCAGTCGGTCCAGTCGGCGCCCCAGTTGTCGCGGTAGTCGTCGCGGGCGCCCACCGGCGGCCGGTGGTCCACGTCGATCAGGCCGAGGACTGCGGCGTACTCGAAGAGCACGGCGAGGGTGTAGCGGCCCTGGAGGAGTTCCCAGTTGTGGAACCCGTCATAGCCGAGACTGCCGTATTCGGGGTCTTCCAGGTAGAGCTTCCACAGGGCGCGCTCACTGCGGGCGATCTTGGGATCGTGACCGGCCTTGCGCATGGTGCGGAAGAGCGTGTCGACGTCGGTCCACTCACCGGGTGCACAGGCGGCCAGGGCCGCGCCGACCTGGGCCCGGCGCGGCTTGACAGCGGTGAGAACGTTCGCCACGCGCTGGCCCTTGATCGCTTCGACCCGGGAGAACTCGTCGATCACGCCGCGGCTGAGCCAGCGCCGCCACAGCAGGGCGAGCGTGTCGTGTGTTGGTTTGGTCAGCGCCGCCCTGCCGTGTGCGGTCAGCGCGAGTTTTCCGGAGGTGAGTTCGGCGAGTCCGCCGGCCTGGAGCAGCAGCGGCCAGGCGAAGGAAGCGATCGGTTCCTCGGCGTAGAAGTCGCCGCCGCTGAGCGCCTCCGCGACCGCCTTGACCGTCGCCGCGGACGGGCGGAGTGTCTTCTCGCTGCAGCGCAGCCTGCCTGCCGCGCACAGCTGAAGCACCGCCTTCAGGTTGGCCTGCGCCTCGTGCTCGGTCGTGCGTACCTGATGCTCGTCGTGGTCGCTGGTCACAGAGGCCCCGTCCCCGGGACGTAGTGGTAGTTGCCTGCGCCGCAGGTCCGCTCCAGCGTGCGTACGATCTTCTGGGCGTCGTCGCGTGGGCCGTTGATGTAGAACGGCTTCCCCTGGCGACCGAAGCCGATCCGCGGGGTGGCCGGGCCGGGCTCGCCGAGGTGTACGGAGACCTGCGCGAAGTCCGGCGCGGGCTCGAAGCCGAAGGTGCGGGCGTAGGCCACACCACCGTGCACGATGCTCTGCGCCTGCTCCAGGCCGATCCGCAGCGCCGGTTGGTCGAACGCCCGGTAGTAGTCGCGTACGTAGGCGTCCAGCGATCCTCCGCCCATCACCTGTGGGCCGACGGTGTCCTTGACACCGAGGCAGTAGACGTCGACCAGGAACCCGCAGACGGTGACCCGGCTGGCACGCTCCTGGCGGGCAATCAGAACCTGGGCGAAACCGGCAACCTCGGGATCCTCGGCGTCGGCACGCGCCCAGTCGGGGGCCTCGGACAGCTCCAGGCCGGTGCTCCAGCCGGCGCTCACCCAGCAGCCCACCACCGGGCGCGCGGTCGGCGCGGCCGTGCTCTGCTGTTCGTGGGCCACCTGGCGCACCAGCGCACTCGCCCGGGCCGGTTTCAGTCCGAGCGCCCGCGCGATCTGCTTCGGTCCGCTGCCCTTCTCCCGCAGCGACCGTACCTGGGACAGCAGCTGCGTGTCGTCGTCGTTCACAGGGCCATTGTTCCGCACCGCCGGGGTGTCAGGTGCGGGGATCGGCTGTTCCCGTTGTCCCCGGAGAGGAGGACGTGCGTGGGCACGCGGGCCCGAGCCGGGTGTTTCCCGGCCGCCCGTCCGTGCCGGGGAAGGCGTTCCCGTACGGGTGAGACGGCCACCCGAGGTCCCGCTGCTCCGTAGAGTCGGGTCGAGGCGACACGACCGCGGGAACAGGGAGGACGGGCTCATGGCCAAAAGTGCGAGGGAGCGGCTGGGCGTGCTGCTCGGCGGGTCGAAGGCGGCGGAGTTCAGCGCCCGGCTCGAAGCACCGGCGGACGGCGTCGGCCTTGAGGTGGCCGGGGTCGGACCGGTGCGTCTGCCACTGCGCGCGCCGCAGGTGAAGAAGCTGATCGCGGTGGCGCGTCCGGCACTGTTCGGCCGGGGGGAGGACACCCTGAGTGACAGCAGTGTGCGCGACACCTGGCAGATCCCGCCGGACCACGTCACGCTGGGCGGCCCGGCCTGGCCGACGCTGCTCGACGGCGCGCTGGAGTACTTCCGGGGCGAGCTCGGGCTCCCCGCGCAGAGCAGGCTGAGGGCCGAGCCGCACGCGCTCCTCGTGTACGGCAAGGGGCAGTTCTTCCTCCCCCACCAGGACTCGGAGAAGGACGACGCCATGGTGGGCACGCTGGTGCTGTCGCTGCCCTCGGCACACACCGGCGGCGAACTGGTTATCGGGCACGCCGGGCAGAGCCGGACCTACCGCGCGTCGAAGACGGAGCTGAGCCTGGTGGCCTTCTACGCCGACTGCCCGCACGAGGTGACACCGGTCAGGAGCGGCTACCGGGTGACCCTCACGTTCAACCTGCTGGCCGAGCGAGGGGCCCCGGAGCGGGAGGCCGGCCCGCTCGACGACATGGCGCACTGCCTGGAGCAACACTTCAACGCACCGGCCAGGCCGCGCTACGGCGGCCAGGACCTCGATCCGCCCCGTCGTCTTGTCTACCTACTCGATCACGAGTACACCCAGCGGGGTCTCGGCTGGGACCGGCTCAAGGGCGCCGACGCGGAGCGTGCAGCGCTGCTGCGCGCCGCGGCTGCCCAGGCGGGGTGCGAGACGGTACTCGCCCTCGCCGAGGTGAAGGAGACCTGGGACGCCACTTCGGCTGGGTACGACCCCTGGGACGACTACGGCTACGAAGAGGAGGACGAAGACGAAGAGGGAGTGGGAGCAGCCGCGGTTGACGGCGCGGGTGCCGACGAGGACTACGAGCTCGGCGAGCTGATCGACGACGAGATCACCCTCGGCTGGTGGACCGGTCCGGATGGCGCCGACGGCGAGCAGATCTCGCTGTACGTCCGCGACTACGAGAGCTGCGCCAGTACCCCGAGTGCGGACCTGAAGCCCTATGACTCCCAGTACGAGGGCTACATGGGCAACTACGGCAACACGCTGGACCGCTGGTACCGGCGGGCCGCGGTCGTGGTGTGGCCACGAGAGCGGGCCTTCGCGGCGCGCGGCGAGGCCGGATCGCGGTGGGCACTCGAGGAACTGCAGGCCCGTATCACCAAGGGCGACCGGGACGGCGCACGCGCCGCGGCAGAGTCCCTCGCGCCGTTCTGGAAGGGCAGTGGTGTACAGCCCGGGCAGCTGAAGAGCGCGCTGCGGGTGGCCGAGGGCCTTCAGGCGCCCGGGACCGCCGCGATGCTCCTTGAGCCGTTCCGGATCGACGCGCTCACTCCGGAACACGCGGACGACCTGGCCGCGGTGGCGAAGCGGTACGGCGTCCCGTGGCTGGGCCAGGTCACCGAGGGCTGGTTCGGCGGCGCGCAGAACCGCTTCGAGGAACACCGGTACGACTGGACCGAGCGGCTTCCCCAGCTGTGCGCGGCGCTGCGCTCCGCCCGGAGTCCGGCGGTGGCCCAGCTGCTGTTGACCGGGGCCTGGACCCAGGTGGACGGTGAGCTGCGGCTGTGGGCCGAAACCGGGCCGGCCGAGATCCGCCGCGCGCAGTTGGAGCGGCTGAGCCTGCCGCTGCTGCGCATCCTGGAAGCGGCCGACGCGAAGCTGCGCGGCCGGATCATGGCAGCGTTGCGTTCTTGCCCGGACACGGTCCTCGAGTGCCTGCTGCCGATGCTGCGCCACGCGGCGCAGGAACAGACGGCGGGCGAGCCGCGGGCGGCGGGGCTCGAAGCGGTGGCGCGGGAGTGCGGGGACCGGCTCGGCGCGATCGCGCGGCGGGCGCCGCGCGCCGCGGACGACTGGTCGGTGGCGTGGACCGGATGCGGCTGCGAGCTGTGCGGCACCCTGGGTGCGTTCCTCGGCTCCCGGTCGCGGCGGACGCTGGAGTGGCCGCTTGCGAAGGAGGGGCGGCGGCACGTGCACAGCAGGATCGACACGGCCGAGCTGCCCGTAGGCCATCAGACCAGGCGGCAGGGACGCCCGTACACGCTGGTGTTGACGAAGACCGAGGAGCTGTTCTCGCGCGAGCGGGCGACCCGCCGCCAGGCCGGCGCCGACCTGACCTGGCTGGCCTCGATATGGAACCTTTCCGGCGAGGTCGGAGTTGAGCCGGGGCCGTAACACGTGGCGTGGTGCCAACGGCTACTGATCTCGGCCAGGCACCGTGCGACCAGTGGTTTTCTCGGCCGGTGTTTGCGATCTGCACACAACGATTCGCCGACATTGCTCTACGCAGCGACTTGTTCGCACTTCCTGATCGGCGGCCGAGTCATCGTGGAGTGCCGGGCGGCGAAGCGTTTCGAGCCACGAGAGGCAGCCCTCTGATAGCCACGTGCCGGCCCGGTCTCCATGACAGTGGGGTGCGCGGGCTCACCTCGTGATCGAGAGGCGGATGAGAACGCTGCGGAGATCGATGTCGCCGCGGCCTCCCGGTACCCTCCGAGCCTTCCTGTACATCTGCTACATTCATGACGTGAGTGAACCAGTGATCGAATCCATGGCGGATGTCCGCAGTCACCTGGCTGACGTCATCGATCGCGCCCGCCGGGAGGACACTCCGACGATCATCACTCGGCGGGGCAAGCAGGAAGCCGTCGTGATCGACATCCAGGAGTACCAGCGCCTGCGTGAGATCGCGGAGAACGCCGAAGAGGCGTGGCTCAACCAGCTGGCCGACGAAGCCGAGTCCGAGGGTGCGGAGGGGTCGGTCTCGCTCGAAGAGATGGCTGCCCTGCTACGCGCTCAGCAGGGTTGACCTCATGGGGTACGTCACGCGCTTCACGCCGCACGCTCAGCGGGGCATGTTCAAGGTTCCGCGCCCTGACGCCCTGCGCATTCTGTACCGCCTCGCCGAACTCCAGAAGGCGCTGGACGCCGGTGACATCGCCTCCTTCGACATCAAAGCCCTCCAGGGGCACAGTGCCCGCTGGCGGCTCAGGGTCGGCGACTACCGCGTCGTCTACACCGTTGAGGACGGTCAGCTGATCGTGTGGGTCCTGGCCGTCGGCAATCGCCGCGACATCTACCGCCAAGTTCCATAGGCCCTCCGCAGTGCAGGTTGGTGCCGACTGCCCGCCGGGGGTCGCGGGGGCGTGCGCCTGCCTGTTTGTCGAGATGTCCTGAATGTCGCCTGTAGGCGCAACCAAAACGTAAGCATTCAGAAGGAATGGGCCTGATCGGTGACGGTCGGTGAGAGCGCCTGGTCAG
>NZ_JBHSPC010000010.1:25141-48402 GCF_042656345.1 Streptomyces incanus | reverse complement strand
AAGCACACTTACCAACTCGGCGCCTGATCAACGGCCTTCCCTCGAAAGGATCCGCACCCTACTCTTTCCGTGTCTTGGAGCACCTGCACCGCTCTCTACATCGGCGCCGCCGTCGAGCAGCTCGCCGCCGACGGCTTCCCTGTCACCGACGAGCTGCTCGCCCGGCTCTCCCCGCTTCAGTACGACCACATAAACTTCCTCGGCCGCCATGCCTTCACCCGGCCCGCGGTGCCTGGCCTGCGCCCGTTGCGTGACCCCCACGCCCACGACGAGTCAGACGACGGCGAGGCCGAGTAAGGGAGGCGCCGTACGAGGCCTGATCACTTCCACCAGTGCCAGGGTGGTGGTCGTGGTCATCCGCATTCGCCACACGGGTCCTGGCCGGGCTTTCCTCGAACTTGTACAGCGCCAGTAGGTGGCGGGCCAGGGCGAGTGCGGCAAGCAGCGCGACGAGCACGCACACGCCCCACCAGCCGGCCTGGCTCCAGACGCGTACCCCGAGCCAGGAACCTGCGCTGCCGCCCAGGTAGGCACAGGTCATGTAGGCGGTGTTGAGCCTGCTGCGGGCGTCGATGCGCAGGGCGTAGACGCGGACTTGATTGGCGACCATGCCGGACTGCATCGCGGTGTCGAGGAGCAGCGTGCCGAGTGTCAGGGCGGCCAGACCCAACGTGCCGCCCCGGGCACCAATGGTGAGGATCGCGGCCGAGACGAGGACGCCAAGCACGCAGACCAGGTTCACTGGATCGGGGCCGTAGCGGTCCACCAGACGGCCAGCGAACGGGGTGCAGGCCCTGGTCGCCGCGCCGACCAGGGCGATCATTCCTACCTCCTGGGCACCCAGCCCGTAGGCCGGTCCGGTGAGTAGGAGCGCCAGGCAGGTCCAGACCGCGGAGAACCCGGCGAAGACCGTTGCCTGGTAGAAGCACGAGCGGCGCAGGTCTGGCTCGGTGCGCAGCAGGCGTAGCGGCTCGGCCAGGAGCGCTGCGTACCGCTGGCGGGAGGACGGGGTTGTGGTCGGCACCGCGAACACCAAGACGGTGGCGAGGAGCAGGGCCAGGACCGCGGCGACCAGGATAGGGGGCGCGCCAGCCCAGCCACTCACCGAGCGTGCCGCTGAAGGTCCGGGCCGGCAGCATGGCGCCGGTCGATCCACTCAGCAGGGTGCCGATCACCGCTCCTCGGCGGTCTGCGGCCACGAGACCAGCCGCCAGGGGGCCGACGATCTGTGCGCCCACGGTGGTCAGGCCGACAAGGGTGCTGGCGGCAATGAGGGTTGGTAGAGCCGGTGCGCAACCCGCAGCGAGCAGTGCCAGACCGGTCAGGGCGAGGAGGGCGACGAGGAACGAGCGGTGCGGGAGCCGGTCGCCAAGCGGCACCAGTAAGACCATCCCGGCTGTGCATCCGGTCTGTGTGGCGGTCACCACCGCAGCGGCCGAATCGGGCGATACATGCGGCCCGGAGGCGACCAGTGGCCCGATGGCCTGCGGAAAGTAGATGTTGCCCACCGCCACGGCGCACGTGACAGTCAGGATCAGGACCATCCGGCGGCTCATCGGTCAGTCCACCGGCCCGCCCGCTACGTAGATGACCTGGCCGGAGACGAACCCCGCCCCGGGACTTACGAGGAAGGAGGCGGTATGCGCGATGTCGTCAGGCAGGCCCACCCGGCCGACCGGGATGGACTGCTGCGCCCTGCGCCGGTACTCCTCGAAACTCAGGCCGAGCCGCCGGGCCGAGGCCCTGGTCATGTCGCTCACGACGAACCCCGGCGCGATGGCGTTCGCAGTCACTCCATGCGGTCCGAGCTGGAAAGCGAGGGACTTGGTGAATCCGATCAAACCCGCCTTCGCGCTGGCGTAGTCGACGCGGCCAGTATCACCGACCGCGGAGATGCTCGACATGTTGATGATGCGTCCCCAACCGGCCGACACCATGTGCGGGCAGACGGCCCGGGCGGCGAAGAACGGGCCGCTGAGGTTGATCCCCAAGACCGTGTCCCACTGCTGCGTGGTCATGTCCACAAGGTCGGCACGGGGTCCGATGCCGGCGTTGTTGACCAGCACCGTCGGCGGCCCGAACGCGGCGGAGACCCGGGCGACGGCCGCAGTGACCGCGGCCTCGTCGGCGACATCAGCGGCGACGGCCAGCGCTGCCCCGCCGACACTTGTGATGGCCTCCACCGTATCGGCGCAGTCCGCCTCGTCCAGATCGATCACTCCGACCGCCAAGCCGTCGCTCGCCAGGCGCCTGGCCACCGCGGCACCGATGCCGCGTGCCGCACCGGTGACAATCGCCGTGCGCTGCACATGAGTTGTGTGTGTCATGGGAGGAAGTCCACGCCATCGACGTTGCGTCGCCAATCGATGTAGCGTATGGCTTAATGATCAGCTTTGTGCTCGGCGTCGAGGACCTCGCGGACACCCGCTTCGCCCTCTCACCCCTGCACGAAACCCTGTTCAGCCTGCGGGTGCTGCAGGATCCGGGCCTGTCCGCGCTGCATCTGCCTTGGCGCAGGTCCGTACTCGGCAGACTCGGCACGCTCGACACCGGTCTACTGATGTCCCTGGTCGCCCTGCGGCGTACCCTCCCCGACTTCCTGACCCCGAATCCCACGAGCTTCGCGCCAGCCTTCGAAGAAGAACTCTCCGTCGTCCGTCATGCGTCCTGCGCTCGGGTTCGCCACGACCTGCTGCTTACGCACGCACCCGACCCTGTTCCCGAAGCGCTCCGCGACGCCACCGCCTCCGAAGACGCACCTGTCGCCGGACTCCGCGACGCCATCTGCGATCTCCTGCGGCAGTACTGGGAGGTGGCCATCGAGCCGGTGTGGCCACAGATGCGACTGGTGTTGGAAGCCGACATGACCTACCGCGCCCGCCAGCTCGCCCTGGGGGGCGCCCGACTGCTGTTCGCCGACATGCACCCGAACCTGCGCTGGCAAGGCGGAGAGCTGTATATCCGCAAGATGATCAGCAGGCACCGGGTTGCGGCATCTGGCCGGGGGTTGTTGCTCCTGCCGTCCGTGTTCGCACACAAGCCCGCGCCCCCCGTCAGCCCGGACGAGTCGCCGAGCCTCGTCTATCCCAGCCGGGGAGTAGCCACGCTGTGGGGCTCGGAGATGCCGACCGTCGACACAACCGCCCTGGTGTCTCTGCTCGGTTCATCCCGAGCGAGACTGCTCAGCCTCCTGGAAGAGCCGCTGCCCACCGTAGAACTCGCCCGCCGTCTCAGGGTCACCCCAAGCGCTGTCTCCCAACACCTGCGTGTCCTGCACTCCACAGGACTGGTCGCCCGGACACGTGACGGACGGCATGTGCTGTACCGGAGAAGCGCACTCGGCGACCGACTCACGACCACCGCTACCAGACCGCGAACTCACGACAGATGAGGAACAGCAGTCCGCCTCCGCCCAACCCCGCCTGGCCGGGCGACTGTCCACTCCACCGAGCCGCTGACAGGTTCCCCACCCGTCCGCCAACTCACCAGTGTCGGCAAACGATCGTTTGACGACACTTTGAGGAGGCGTGAGCGCAGCGCATATGTGCTCCAGCGCGCTGACCAAGCGAGGAAACCTCTGCCTTGCGGCCTGGGCCACGGACCGGGGTCCCGGGCCGAGAAGCGGAGGGAGTGTCAGCGACTCGGCTCTGACCCGCATTCGGTGGTGACGCAGGGCAGCTGAACTTGTCGTCCGTAATCCCAGCGGGTGAAGGCGTTCCCGGACGCGGTTGAGACGACGAGCGGCACGGCGTGACGGCGTCGACATCGGCGCTCCCAGCAGCATGGGAGGACGGGAGGACGCCGAGCCCCACCCGGTGAGTCATCACAGGGCGTCACCACGTATGTGGGCCAGAGCCGATTACGGGACAGAGCCAGCATCGAGGCTAGGCCCAGATGTACTCCTCGGCGATCGCGCCGTCACGCCACTTCGCAACGGTGACCATCCGGCCGCCGCCTTCGAACTCGCCGATGACGCAGGTCCACTCGCCTGAGCCGAAGGCGATGGGGTGCGACGTGATCTGCGGAGGCGTCCCGCCCGCCGACTGGACGTAGACCTTCATGGCGTCGATGTGCTCTTGAACTCCGCGAGTCGGCGGCTGACCCTTCCAGTCCACCAGGACATCGTCGGTGTGATGGTGGGCGAACACGCCGTTCCAGTCGGCCCTGTTCCATCCGTCGAAGTCGAGATCGTCCATGCCTTTGAGATTGCGGCTGACCTGATCCTCTGCCATGCGTCCTCGCTCCACGCCTCGGCAAGTGTGCGCGGCCCCGCGCCGATCGCCATCGTCCGCGCCCCAGCGTTGCGATTCTATGGGCGGCGCAGACACTGGGGAGTAGGCACACCGACAGAGCCGATTACGGGCCAGAGTCGTCGGCTGGACACACCCGCAGAGACGGGTACCAACGTTGGAGGAAGGCACGGTCGATGCGCTCGTAGGCGGCCACCGAGGCGAACCCGTCGGTGAAGCCGGTGAGGAAGTCGGCGTTCTTCAGCACGTCCAGCAGATCGAGCACACCCCCGCGTCGTGAGAACAGAGCCGGGAGTCCGGGGCCTACCCCGAAGCCGTCGAGGCCGCCCACGCCGACTTCGCCGCCCTGCAGTCCGGCGACCTCCCCAGCCAGCAAGCGGGCAGACCGCACCAGCCGACCCACTCCAGGTCGAATCGTCGTGCTGAGCCACTTGGCACTTCATCGGCTGTTCGTTAACAGCACCCAAAGCCGAGCGCACGATCGGCTGGTGCATGAACGCCCGCCGCAACGCACGCGGCTACGAGCGCCTCCCGCAGCACTCCGAAGCACACCTGAACTGGGCACGCATCACCCTCATGACCAGGCGACTGACTCGCAAGAAGCCCGCCCCCGGCTGGGCGGAGAAGCCGAAGCCCGCCCGCTGAGCCAGCGGGACCGAGTTCGCCACTTCCGCTGACCTGTCGGCTCCCGCAGTGTGATGATCGAACTCGTGATCAGCAAGGGGACCAGACCGGCCGGGCGCAGTACGTGGATCGGGATAGCGGCGGCAGCGCTACCGCTGTACCTGACGATGATCGCCGCATCAGCCGGCGCTCTGGTCGACACCGCGCTGCTCGGCAACCACTCCACCGCTACGCTCGCGGCCTTCGCCGTCGCCATGGCCGTGTTCAGCCCCGCTACCGCCACGGTGGCGGGCGCGCTGCGCGGCGTGATGCCATTTGTCACGCCGCGCAAGGGGGATCCTGACCGTCTCCTGTCCGTGGTGCGCAGCGGGATGTGGCTCGCGATCACCGTGGGTGCCATCGCCGCGGCGGCGGTCGCGTCAGTTCCTCTGATCGGTCAAGCGGCCGGGGTTCCCCGCATCGTTCTCGACCAGCTGGGGATCTTCCCCTTCCTGCTGGCCGGCAGCGTGCTCGCCATCGCGGTCAGCTCGTCAGCCACGTCCGTCCTGGTGGCACTGGGCCACTCAAAGCTGGTGATGCGGGCCGGACTGCTCGGCACCGCCGCATCCGTCACGCTCTCTGTCCTCCTCGTGGGGGCTCCCGGCCCGCTGCCGGGTTACGGCCTGACCGGGGCAGGCGTCGCCATGCTCGCCTCCAGCGTGATCAGCGCCTGCGTCAACCAGGTGGCACTCCGCCGCTCTACCGTGCTGACCGGCCGCTCTCTGTATCCGGGCCGACCTGATGTGAAGCAGGTCTGGACATTGGGCGCCGTAGGGATTCCGCTGGCCGGCACGGTACTCGTCAAGTTCGCCGTCCTGGGCGTGTTGACCTTCGCGGCGGCCAGGATCGGGACCAACAGCGCCGCAGTGCACAGCGTCGGCATCTCCCTGGTCAACCTCATCTTCACAGCTGCGGTGGCGGTCGGTCAGGCCACCATCCCCCTGATCTCCGACTATGCGGAGAAGCACGACCGCGTGAGTATCCGCCGCAGCGTTCGGGCAGGGACGTGGCTGGCACTGGCCGTTGTGGGGTTCATCGCGGCAACGGTGATCGTCCTCAGTGCGTGGGTCGTTCCGCTGTTCACCCAGGATGTGGAGGTGAGGCCGCAGATCACGGACCTTCTGCCGCTGGTGTTGGCCGTGGTCGTCACCGACGCGCTGCAGGCAGTCGTCGGCTTCGGCCTCATCGGTCTCAAGCGCACCGTGCCGAGTTTCGTGTCGACCTTCATCTGCTACGGAGTCCTGGCCGCTGTCGCCGCTCCGGTCGCCACAGCCGGGGGGCTTGCCGCCCTGTGGACGGCTCTCGCCCTTGCCAACCTCCTCCAGGCAGTGAGCAAGGCCTACTCCTTTTACCGACACAGCACATTCACCGAGGACCGCGAACACGCACCAGCCGC
This sequence comes from Streptomyces incanus, assembly GCF_042656345.1. Lineage (NCBI taxonomy): Bacteria > Bacillati > Actinomycetota > Actinomycetes > Kitasatosporales > Streptomycetaceae > Streptomyces > Streptomyces incanus. Next base: position 42,093 of record NZ_JBHSPC010000010.1, on the reverse strand, counting down.
CACGTGAGAGAGCCGCCGGCAGCATCCCGCTCACCCACGAGGGGCTGCACCAGGAAGCACCCTGGCGAACCGTCCACCACCTGCGCGACCTGCTCATGGACAGCGGCGTCCTCCCACGCGCCGACCGTCAAATCCTGCTCTATCAGCGCTGGCTGACCGAACGGCTCGCCACCATCGAGGACCCCGAGCACCACCGACTTCTCCGGCACTTCGCCACCTGGCGCCAGATGCGCCGCCTGCGGGCCACGGCGGCGAAGGGACCGCTGGGACGCTCCCAGACCCACCAGGCCAAGCAGGAGATCACCCAGGCCGGCGCCTTCCTCACCTGGCTCGCCGACCGAGGCCGCACCATCGAACACTGCCGGCAGGCCGACCTCGACGCCTGGCACACCGAGAAGCCGGCCACCCGGCGCCCGGCCCAGACCTTCCTGCGCTGGTGCATGAAGACCGGCCGGATGCCCCGCCTCACCCTGCCGCCCCAGGTCATCACCCAGGACCAAGCGCCACTGCACCAGCACCGTCGCCTCGCCATGCTCCGGCGGACCCTCAATGACGACTCTTTGCCCCTGCGGGCCCGGGTCGCCGCCGCGCTCGTCCTCCTCTACGCGCAACCCGTCACCCGCATCGTCCGCCTCACTGTCGACGACGTCGTCGACGACGCGACCACCGTCACCGTCAGGCTGGGAGACCCGCCGTCTCCGCTTCCGGAGCCCGTCGCCGACCTGATGCGGGCATACGTCCAGTCCTGCTGGCACCTGCCCTACGCCAACTCCAGAAGCTCCCGATGGCTCTTCCCCGGCCGCCAGCCCGGCCAGCCGATGAATCCGGTCAGCCTCCAAGTCCACCTGCGGAAGATCGGCGTCCCGCCCCAGCGCGGCAGGACCGCCGCGATCCGCCAGCTCGTCCTCCAGGCCCCGGCACCCGTCATCGCGAAGGCGCTGGGTTACCACGACAAGACCGCCACCCGGCTGGTCACCGAGGCCGGCGGAACCTGGAGCCGATACGCGCCCGGCGAGCACACACGCTGACAGGAGCGACGTGGCTGCTCTGGTGGGCCAAGCTCCCGTGATCGGCCCGATGTCAGTACCAGGTGGCATGCTCTGCCGCCATGAACAAACAGCAGTTCTGGCAGCTCATTGAGGCAGCCCGCAATCAGGCGTCCAACCCGGACGACGGCGAAGATGTCGCCCGCCGGGCAACCTCGCAGCTGGCCACGCACCCGGCCGAGGAGATCGTCGCCGCTCAGCAGGTGCTGTGGGGCCTGATGGCAGACTCCTACACGAACCCTCTGTGGGCCGCTGCCTACGTGATCAACGGTGGATGCTCCGACGACGGCTTCGACTACTTCCGTGGCTGGTTGATCGCGCAGGGACGCGAGGCCTTCGAGCGCATAGTCGCTGACCCCGATGCCCTGGCAGAACTGCCCATCGTGCGAGCGTCAGCGGCCGACGGACTCGATCTCGAGTGCGAGGAGGTGCTAAGCATCGTCTGGAACGCACACCTCGTGGCGACCGGCAAACAACTCCCTGACGATGCGTGCACCATCCGATACCCGGAGCTGGACCCCACCTGGAACTTCGATTTCGACGACCACAGCGAAATGACTCGCCGACTGCCCCGCTTGGCAGCTCTCTATCTGGAGTAAGCGGAAGCTCGTAGTTACAAGGCGAGGTCAAGCAGCGGAGGGCGAGACTCCCGAACATCACTGTCCGTCACATCCTCAGGGCATGAACACATCTCCGCTGACGAATACGCGACACCCCAACATGCGAGCCCACCAGTCCCGAGGGCCGACGACCGGCCTTCAGCGGCAGCCCCTGGGGCGGACACCCGTCACCGCCCCCGCAGCGACCTCGAACTCCCGTACGAGTTGGGGAGGCGGGCCGATGCCACGGCGAGGGCGGTGGCCGCGCTCGCGATGCCGAGAACCGCGCCGGCGGCGACATCACCCGGGTAGTGCACGCCCGTGTGGACGCGTGAGTAGCCGACCGCGCCGGCCAGGGCGCCGAGCGGGACGGAGGCGGCGGGCAGGACCGTACCGACGGCAGTGGCGAAAGCGACCGCCGACGCGGTGTGCCCGGACGGGAAGGAGGCCGATGTCGGCATCGGGACGTGCCGGTCCACGGTCACCCGGGCCGCCTCCCGATCCGGCCGGTCCCTGCGCACGAGGCGCTTGCCGAGGAGGTTGGCCGACGCCGACGCCACAGCTATGGCCCCGACCCCGACGAGCGCGGCCCGGCGTGACCGCGACCCGCCCAGGGCGAGGGCGCCGGCGAGGGCGAACGAGATCTTCGAGTGGTCGGCGGCGTGCGAAAGGCGGCGCAGTGCCCGGTCGAGGGTGGGGGTGGGAGTGGCGGCCACCGCCGCGTACAGGGCGCCGTCGACGGACCTGAGATCACTGAAGACGGCGGCCACCACCCGGCGGAGGCCGTCGGCAGGCGGTACAGGCGTGGTGAGCGGGCGGGTTCCGCCCTGGTCGGTGGTGGTCGGCTCGCTCATTCGTCTCTCCCGCGGTGGTGTTGTGGAGCAGGGTCCGCGCGTCCGGGGCCCGCTGGGCACACCCGCACCGCGGACCGGGAATCACCAGGTGCCCACGGTACGCGCGGTCAGCCCGATGCGTTCGCGCGCCCCCGCTGCCACGCCCGCTGCCACGCCCGGCGGCCGCGCCGCACCGGCCTGTCCGGAGCGGCGCGGACAGACACCCGCACGGTCGTACGCGCGTACGTGCGAGCTCTTGGGTACGGCCGTACGGGCGACCCGCGCCTGCCCGAGTGCCCAGTGCGCTGCCCGCCCCCGCCCTCCCGCTCAGCGGCAGCTCCCCGTCAGCCCGCCCGGAAGGTGCGCAGGCGGAGGGAGTCGCCGACCACGAAGACCGACAAGGAAGAAGGGTGCCGGGAACCTCACCCTCGGCGCGGACCTCGCCGCCTTTGGCCCCTACCGGCCGCAGCGACTGCCCGAACCCCGCGACACGGCCCGGGTCGACGGCTACGAGGTCCGACTGGACGGGACACTGCGGCCGGGGTGGGGGACCGAACTGGACCTGACCGTCTCCCGCGACGGCAAGCCGGTCACCGACCTCCAGCCCTACCTCGGCGCCTACGGCCATCTGGTGGCCCTGCGCTCCGGAGACCTCGCCTACCTGCACGTCCACCCGAACGGCGAACCCGGCGACGGCAGGACCGAGCCCGGCCCGGCGGTCTCCTTCACGGCCACGGCGCCCAGTGCCGGCACCTACCGGCTGTTCCCGGACTTCAAGCACGACGGAGCCGTCCGCACCGCGGCGTTCACGGTCCGGGCGGGCACGCAGCCGGGGGCGGAAGCGGGAACGGACACGGGGACGAGGACTCCCGCACCGGGCGCACCGGACACCGGCACCTCTGATCATCCCGGCGACGGCGACGGCGACGGCGACGGCCAAGGCGCAGGCCACGGCCGCTGAACCTCAGCCCAGAGCGCGGTCCAGATTGAACGCGGCGCTGATCAGCGAGAGATGCGTGAACGCCTGCGGAAAATTTCCCTGCTGTTCCCCGCCGTGGCTGATCTCCTCGGCGTACAGGCCGAGATGGTTGGCGTACGTCAGCATCTTCTCGAAGGCGAGGGACGCCTCGTCGAGCCGGCCGGCCCGGGTCAGCGCCTCGACATACCAGAACGTGCAGATGGAGAACGTGCCCTCGGCGCCGCGCAGGCCATCCGGGCTCATCCGCGGGTCGTACCGGTAGACCAGGGAGTCCGACACCAGGTCCTCGGTGAGGGAGTCCAGGGTGGACAGCCACTTCGGGTCGGTCGGCGCGATGAACTTCGCCAGCGGCATCATCAGTACCGCCGCATCCAACACATCGCCGTCCTCGTGCTGCACGAAGGCCCGGCGCGTATCGGACCAGCAATGGCTCATGATCCGCCGGTAGACGGTGTCGCGGCTCGCCTGCCAGTGGGGGAGGTCGGCGGGCAGCCCGCGCCGATGGGCCATGCGGATGGCCCGCTCGATCGCCACCCAGCACATCAGCCGTGAGTAAAGGAAGTTCTTGCGGCCGCCGCGCGTCTCCCAGATCCCCTCGTCGGGCTGGTCCCAGTGCGCGCACACCCAGTCCACCAGCGCGCACACACGGTCCCACTGCTCGCTGGAAATCGGCTCGGCCCACTTGTCGTACAGGTAGACGGAGTCGATCAACGCCCCGTAGATGTCGAGTTGCAACTGGTCGGCCGCCGCGTTGCCGACCCGCACCGGCGCCGAGCCCCGGTACCCCTCCAGCTGTCCGATCTCGCGCTCGGACAGATCGGTGCGGCCGTCGATGCCGTACATGATCTGCAGAGGGCCGGAAGGGCGGTCGGAGCCCGGGCTGATGTGCCGGGACACGAACCCCATGAACGCCTTGGCCTCCTCGGAGAAGCCCAGCCGCAGCAGCGCGTATACGCAGAAGGCCGCGTCCCGCACCCACACGTACCGGTAGTCCCAGTTGCGTTCCCCGCCGAGCTCCTCCGGCAGACTCGTCGTGGGTGCCGCCACGATCGCCCCGGTCGGCGCGTAGGTGAGCAGCTTCAGGGTGAGGGCGGAGCGGTGCACCATCTCCCGCCAGCGGCCGCGGTAGCGCGAGGAGGACAGCCAGCGCCGCCAGTACCGCACGGTCTCACCGAACTGGTCCTCCGCCTCCCGCTGCGCGCAGCGGCGCGGGGGCACCTCACCGCCGACCTGGTCCAGGGCGAACACCGCCGTCTCGCCCTCGGCGAGCTTGAAGTCGGCCCACGCGTCCGGGCCGTCCGCCTCCAGGGGGACGGTCGAGGTGAGTGCGAGGGACAGCGCCTCGGAGGCGAACAGCGCCATGCCGTCGGTCAACCGCAGGGTGTGCGGCCGGGTCCCGTACTCGAATCTTGGAGCCGCCCGCATCCGGAACGGCAGGGACCCGCGTACGCACACCACCCGCCGGATCAGCCGGTGTCGGCCCGCCTCGACCGACTCCCCGGCGATAGGCATGAAGTCCTGCACCTCTCCCACGCCGTCCTCGGTGAAGAACCTGGTGATCAGGACGTTGGTGTCGGGGAAGTAGAACTGCCTGGTACGCGCCGGTACGGCCGCCGCCAGCTCGAAGCAGCCGCCGCGCTCGGCATCCAGGATCGCGGCGAACACGCTCGGCGCGTCGAAGTCCGGACAGCAGTACCAGTCGATGGTGCCGTTGGTCCCCACCAGCGCCACACTGCGCAGGTCGCCGATCAGCCCGTGATCGGCGATCGGCACGTACCGGCGCCCGCCGGACGCACCCCGCTCCTCGGCCGTCCCGTCCATCACAGCCTCCCTGCTCCGGCCCGCACCGCCGTACTGCGACCCGGCCCGCGTGGCCGCACTGCCAGCCTAGGCAGATCCGGCCGGCCCGGCAGTCCGTGGCGAGGGGTTACGCCACGACGACGCGCAGCCCCGCCTCCTCGAACCGGCGCACCGTCTCAGGAGCCGCCGCCGAGTCCGTGACCAAGATGTCCACCGACTCGGCCGGGCAGATCCGGGCGAACGCCCGCCGGCCCAGCTTGCTGGAGTCGGCGGCCACGATCACCCGCTCGGCCCGCTCGCACAGCAGCCGGTTGATCGCCGCCTCCGCCTCGTCGTGCGCCGCCGCGCCGTGCGCGACATCGAAGGCGACGACACCGAGCACCGCCACGTCGAGCGTGATCTGCTCCAGCACGCCGTCCGCGAGCGGCCCGACCAGCTCGTACGACTGGGCCCGCGCCACACCACCCGTCACCACGATCTTGAACTGCGGCCGCACGGCGAGTTCGCCCGCGATGTTGAGCGCGTTCGTCACCACGGTCAGCGCGGGCGACCCGGACGCGAGATCACCGCGCACCGCCAGCGCGCGCGCCACCTCCGTGGTGGTCGTACCGCCGGTCAGCCCGACCGCCTCGCCCGGCGCGAGCAGATCTGCCACCGCCTGGGCGACGCGCTGCTTCTCGGAGGCGCGGCGCGCGGTCTTGTAACGCAACGGAAGCTCGTACGACACCCCGTGCGCCACCGCCCCGCCCCGGGTGCGCACCAGCATCTGCTGCCCGGCGAGCCGGTCGAAGTCCCGGCGGATCGTCGCGGCCGACACCTCCAGCTCGGCGGCGGTCTCGTCGACATCCAACCGGCCCCGCTCGACGAGCAGTTCCAGCAGTGCCTGCCAGCGGGCGTCCCGCGACATCCGCCCTCCCGTCGTGCGGTTCCTGTCGTCCCCGGGCCTCGGGCCTCCGGCCGTCCCGGGCCTGCTGGGGATGTCTCCGGAGCTACGGCGACCCTAGCGCACCCCACTTCCGCTCGAATGCTTGATTATGCTCGAAACCCCGCTCTATCTTGCAAGAAAAATCACCGAGCGGGGTGGGGGCGGTCATGACGCATGTCGAGGACGAGCTGACGAGTCAGCCCGAGTGCTGGACGCGTGCCGCGACGCAGGCGGCCGAGCACACCCGGGCGCTCCCGGCACCCGGGGAGCGGGTCGCGGTCGTCGGCTGCGGCACCTCGTACTTCATGGCACAGGCGGTGGCGGCCCTGCGCGAGGCCGCGGGCCAAGGCGAGACGGACGCCTTCGCCGCCTCGGAGTTCCCGTACGGGCGTACCTACGACCATGTCGTCGCCCTCACCCGTTCCGGCACCACCACCGAAGTCCTCGGCCTGCTCGACCGGTTGAAGGGCGGCACCCGCACCACCGCCCTCACCGCCGACCCAAAGACCCCCGTGATGACGTCGGCGGACGAGACCGTCGTACTCGACTACGCGGACGAACGTTCCGTCGTGCAGACCCGGTTCGCGACCACGGCACTCACCCTGCTCCGCGCCCATCTCGGCCTGCACAGCGACACGGCCGTCGAGGACGCGCGCACCGCGCTCGCGCGGCCACTGCCCGAAGGGCTCGTGCACCGCACCCAGTTCACCTTCCTCGGCCGCGGCTGGACCGTGGGCCTCGCCAACGAGGCCGCGCTGAAGATGCGGGAGGCCGCACTGGCGTGGACGGAGGCCTACCCGGCGATGGAGTACCGGCACGGTCCCATCAGCGTCACCACCCACTCCACGGCCACCTGGATGCTGGGCGACGCGCCGGAGGGCCTCGCCCAACAGGTACGGGACGCCGGTGGGTTGTGGATCCAGGGCACCCTCGACCCGCTGGCCGAACTCGTCCGGGCCCAGCGTCTCGCCGTCGCCGTGGCGGCGGCCCGCGGTCTCGACCCCGACAGCCCCCGCCACCTCACCCGCTCCGTCGTCCTCGACTCCTGACACCGACCGCCGAAGGACAGGCCGTGCCCCTCACCACCACCGGCGAACTCGTCGGCCGCGCCGCCACGGCCGGATCGGCGGTCGCCTCGTTCAACGTCATCACGCTGGAACACATCGAAGCCGTCATCGCCGGCGCCGAGTCGGTGAACGCCTCCGTCGTCCTCCAAGTCAGTGAGAACGCGGTCAAGTTCCGCTACGGCCGCCTGCTGCCACTCGCCCGCGCCGCCGTCGCCGCCGCCGAACAGGCCTCCATACCCGTCGCATTGCACCTCGACCACGTTCAGAGCGACGCCCTGCTGCGCCAGGCCCCGGAGGCCGGCTTCGGTTCCGTGATGTACGACGCCGCCCGGCTGCCCTATGCCGAGAACCTTGCCGCCACCCGGGCTGCCGTCGACTGGGCGCACGCCAGGGGCCTGTGGATCGAGGCGGAACTGGGAGAGATCGGCGGCAAGGGCGGCAGGCCCCCGCTGGACGCCCACGCGCCCGGCGCCCGCACCGACCCCGATCGGGCCCGCGCCTTCGTCGCCGACTCGGGCGTGGACGCGCTCGCCGTCGCCGTCGGCACCACGCACGCGATGACCACCCGCACCGCCACCCTCGACCACACCCTCCTCGGACGTCTGTCCGGCACCCTGGACGTGCCCCTCGTTCTGCACGGCTCCTCCGGCCTCCCGGACGCCGAACTCACTGCGGCCGTCAAATCGGGCATCGCCAAGGTGAACATCGGCACGGCGCTGAACATCGCCATGACCGGCGCCATCCGGGAATTCCTCGCAGCCCACCCCGAAGCGGTCGACTCCCGCGGCTACCTGACGGTGGGCCGCGAGGCGATGACCCGCGCGGTGGCGGACATCATCGGGACACTCACGACCCACTGACCCCCCGCCGAATCGGCCCACCGGCCCGCCCCGCCGAATCGCCACCGCCCCGCCCCGCGGACGCGCCCCGCCGGCCAGGAACCCCTCTGGTCGGCGGCCCGACGGCCGAGGGCCCTACGAACCGCCGCCCGACCTCACGACGTTCTGCCCCTTCACGGCCCTCAGGACGACGAACCTCGGGTCGCTCGCGACCACTTCGCTGTTCCCGAACAGCCGTCGCAGCTTCACGTGGTAGCCCAGATGCCGGTTGCCGACGACCCACAGCTCGCCACCCGGGCGCAGGGCGCGCCGGGCGCCGGTGAACATGCGCCAGGCGGTGGCGTCGCTGGTCGCCTGATGGGAGTGGAACGGGGGGTTGTTGAGCACCAGGTCGACACTGGAGTCCGGCACACCCGTCAGTCCGTCGCCGACCCGGAACTCGCCATGCCCCGGTACGCCGTTGGCCTGGTACGTGGCCTGCGCGGACGCCACCGCCTGGAACGATTCGTCCACGAACAGCACCTCGGCCCGCGGGTCGGCCAGCGCCACCGCCGTACCGACGACGCCGTTGCCGCACCCGAGGTCCACCACCCGCAGGCCCGGCCGCTCCGACGGCGGCCGCGGCAGATGCTGGAGGAAGAACCGGGTGCCGATGTCGAGTCGGTCCGCGCAGAAGACCCCCGCGTGGTTGACGACGGTCCGGCCGGAGACCGCGCCGATGCCGTCGGGCAGCCGATAGCTGTACGGCCAGGGGCCGGTGGGACGCACCAGTGCCGGGTCCGGTGTGCAGAGGATCAGCCGTGCCTTCTTCTCGGCGAGGGAGGTCCGGGTGGGGCCGATGATCCGCTCGAAGAGGTCCAGCGTCGAGGTGTGGATCTCCTTCACCATGCCGGTGCCGACGACGACCGTGCCGGCGTGCACCGCGGGCGCCAGCCGCAGCAGCTGGTCCTCCAGCAGCGCCAGGCTCTTGGGCACCCGCACCAGCAGCACGTCGATCCGTCCCGGTGGCGGGTCCTGCGTGGTGAGCAGCGGGACCGTACCCGGCTCGACACCGGCCCGTGCCAGGTTCGCGCGGGTGGCCTCCTGCCCCAGCCAGGAGTCGGTGATCTGCGTGGGCCGGTACGCGGCGAGCGCCGTGACGAGCGCCCCCCACCGGTCCCCGACGACCACGACCGTGCCGTCCAGCGACACCTCTTCCCGGTCGATATGCCCGAGCAGGTACTCGTCGGAGGCGTCCCAGGCGCGCAGCCTGTCGCGGGGATCCTCGGGGAAGCGGGCCAGGACCGGCGCACCCCACGCAGTCGTCATACGGTCGTTCATCGTGTGACCAGGCTAGCCGAGCCCCCGCTCGGACCGTGTCGGGCAGGAGGAGGCGTCGGGCAGGATGGACTCCATGGACGGCGAGCTCTTCCCCCGGCACCGCGCCGAGGTCGCGCCCGGCGCGGTGCACGTGCCGGACTGGCTGGACGCCCGGACACAGCACACCCTGCTCGACGCGTGCCGCGCGTGGGCCCGCCCGCCCGCCGGACTGCGCACGGTCCGCACCCCCGGAGGGGGCACGATGACCGCCCGGCAGGTGTGCCTGGGCTGGCACTGGTACCCGTACGGCTACGCGCGCACCGCCGTCGACGGCGACGGCACCCCGGTCAAGCCGTTCCCCGCCGGCCTCGGCGAACTGGGCCACCGCGCGGTGACCGACGCGCTCGGCACGGACGCGGCACCGGCGGGGACCGTGTACGACATCGCACTGATCAACTTTTACGACGGCGACGCCCGCATGGGCATGCACCGTGACAGCGACGAGGAGAGCGACGCGCCCGTGGTGTCGCTGAGCCTCGGCGACACCTGCGTCTTCCGCTTCGGCAACCCGGAGACCCGCACCCGCCCCTACACGGACGTCGAGCTGCGCAGCGGTGACCTGTTCGTCTTCGGAGGGCCGTCACGGTCGGCGTACCACGGGGTCCCGCGCGTGCACGCGGGCACGGCGCCACCGGAGCTGGGGCTGACGGGGAGGCTGAACATCACACTCCGGGTCAGCGGCCGTTAGGGCCTGTCCGGCGGACCATGCCGGAGACGCGGGGTCCGGCACGCCCTCCCCCGAGTTCTTCGAGCAAGGGGCGCCCCCAGCCGCGTTGTCGTCACTCTCCCCCGCTCCCGGCTTTTCCCCCGCACTCGGCTCCTCCTCCACTCTCGACTTCGCTCGAGCGGGGGACCTCCATGAGCAGGAGGGGCCCCCATCGCTTCGCGTCGGCTCCCTCCTCCGCCGTGCGGCTGCACGCACCAGACCCCGCTCACCTGCGCCGTCCAGGCACGGTCGCTTTCCTCTGACTCGATCCGCCGGACAGGCTCTCACCGGACGCGGTCGCGATCATGGGAGACTCGCCCTCATGAGCGGGAAGGCGGACCCCCGGCCGACGGGGGAAGGGACCACCTCGAGGACGCGGCTGGACCGGGGGCGCGGTGCGCTCGGGCCCGCGTTGGAGCTCGTGCACACCGGACGTGCGCCGACCCGCGCGGTGCTCACTGCGGAGCTGGGCGTGACGCGGGCGACGGCCGGCGCGGTCGCCGCCGAACTCGAGGCGCTCGGCCTGATCCGGGTCGACGCACGGCCCGGCGCGGCTTCCGGCTCGCAGGGCCGCCCCTCGCACCGGCTCTCGGTCGCCGAGGACGGTCCGGTGGCGCTGGCCGCGCAGGTGCACGCCGACGGCTTCCGGGCAGCCCTGGTCGGCCTCGGCGGCCGGATCGTGGCCACCGCCCCCGGATGCGAGGTCGTCGACGCCGACCCGGCGAAGGTGCTCGGCTCCGTCGTCGCGGCCGGCGCCGACCTGCTCCGGGAGACCGGGCGCCGCTGCGTCGGAGCAGGGCTCGCCGTGCCGTCCGCGATGGCCGAACCCGAAGGGCTGGCCCTCAACCCGATGCACCTGGCGTGGCCCGCGGGAGCCCCGGTCCGGGAGATCTTCGCCGAGAAGGTGCGCGCCGCCGGCCTCGACGGTCCGGCCTTCGCGGGGAACGACGTCAACCTCGCCGCCCTCGCCGAACACCGGCACGGCGCCGGGCGCGGCGCACGCGACCTGCTGTGCGTGGCCACCGGCCACCGGGGTGTCGGCGGCGCGCTGGTGCTCGACGGCCGCCTGCACACCGGAAGTTCCGGTCTCGCCCTGGAGGTCGGCCACGTCGCCGTCAACCCCGGCGGCCGCCCCTGCCACTGCGGCAGCCGGGGCTGTCTGGACGTGGAGGCGGACCCGCTGGCCTTTCTCACCGCGGCCGGACGCGAACCCGGCCCCGAGATGTCCCTCCTGAAACAGGCCGACACGCTGATCCGCGAGCACGACGACGACCCCGCCGTCCGCTCCGCCGTAGCCACCCTCGTCGACCGCCTGGGCCTGGGCCTCGCCGGCCTGGTGAACATCCTCAACCCGGACAGGATCATCCTCGGCGGCCTGCACGGCACCCTCCTGGACGCCGCCCCCGACCGGCTGCGCGCCGTCGTCGCCGACCGCAGCCTGTGGGGCCGCAGCGGTGGCGTCCCCATCCTGGCGTGCACTCTGGCTCACAACAGCCTGGCCGGTGCCGCCGAACTCGCCTGGCAGCCGGTCCTGGACGACCCGCTGGGGGCCCTGGCGTAACGGGCAGGCGGGAGGCGAATGCCTGTGCCGACAGGCGCACCCTGCGCCGACCGGCACACAATGACCCACGACGGCCCACGACGTACGGACGGGCCGTACGCGCGGGCCGCGGGAACAGGTTGTGCGAACCGGCCCAGTGGTACGTCCCCGACCGACCGACAGAAAGCCGAGGTCATGACCGACAAGCTCACCGTGAGCGTCCTGGGCACCGGCATCATGGGTGCGGGGATGGCCCGCAACCTCGCCCGTGCCGGCCACACCGTCCGTGCCTGGAACCGCACCCGCGCCAAGGCCGACCCGCTCGCGGCCGACGGCGTGCACATCGCCGGCACCCCCGCCGAGGCGGTCGAGTCCGCCGACGTCGTCCTGACCATGCTGTACGACGGTCCCGCCACCCTGGAGACGATGCGGCTGGCCGCACCCGCGCTGCGGCGCGGAAGCGTCTGGGCGCAGTCCACCACCGCCGGTCTCGAGGGGGTCGCCGAGCTGGCCGGCTTCGCGCGCGAGCACGGCCTGCTCTTCTACGACGCCCCGGTGCTGGGGACCCGTCAGCCGGCCGAGGCCGGACATCTGACCGTGCTCGCCGCCGGACCGGCCGAGGGCCGGGACACGGTGACGCCGGTGTTCGACGCCGTCGGCGCCCGCACCGTGTGGACCGGGGAGGACGGGGCGGCCGGCAGCGCGACCCGCCTCAAGCTGGTGGCCAACAGCTGGGTCCTCGCAGTCACGTCGGCGGCGGGTGAAACCCTCGCCCTGGCCAAGGCGCTGGGCGTCGAGCCCGACGGTTTCTTCGACCTCATCGCCGAGGGCCCGCTCGACATGGACTACCTCCGCGCCAAGGCGGGGCTGATCCTCGACGGGCCGCTGTCGCCGGCCCAGTTCGCCGTGAACACTGCCGCCAAGGACGCCCGTCTGATCGTCCGGGCCGGCGAACAGCACGGTGTACGCCTGGACGTGGCCACCGCCGGCGGCGAGCGTATGGAACGCGCCGCCGCCCAGGGCCACGGCGACGAGGACATGGCCGCCGCCTACTACGCGAGCTTCGACGAGCCCTCCGTCTGAACGGCCGCCCCGGTCGCCCGCACCGCTGCCCTCAGCGGCCGCCGCATTCCCTCCCGAACACCCGTACGCACCGTCCGGGGACCTGCCCGAAGAACCTCCTAGGAGTCCGTAGTGTCCAAGCCCCCGCTGCCGCCCGAGGCCGACGCCCTGCTGGGCCGCCCCAACCCCTGTGTCATGGCCACTCTCCGCTCCGACGGCGCACCCGTCTCCACGCCCACCTGGTACGTGTGGGAGGACGGTCGCGTGCTGATCAGCCTGGACGAGGGCCGGGTGCGCCTGAAGCACCTGCGCCGCGATCCGCGCGTCACCCTCACGGTGCTGGCCGGTGACGACTGGTACACCCACGTCACCCTCATCGGCCGCGCCGTCGAGCTGAAGGACGACGAGGGGCTGGCCGACATCGACCGCCTCTCCCGGCACTACACCGGCAAGCCGTACCCGGACCGCGTGCGGGCGCGGGTCAGCGCCTGGATCGAGGTCGAACGCTGGCACGGCTGGGGCGCGATGAAGGACAGCGACCAGCCGTCCCCCTGAGCCTCGACTGCCCGGAGCGGAACGGGCCCGTCCCCAGGGCCGCCCCATGGCACCCCGGGGGGAGCCGGTTCCGCCCTCCAAGGCCGCCCGGCCGGACAGCCGCTGCACTGTACGTACCAGTAGGTACAGCAGTCGGGGTGGAGGGGAGCAGGCGTCGCCGTCCCACGTACTCCCCCTGGGGTACGCGCAGTGCCGCTGGCCGTACGACGACCCGGCACCCCCTCAGGGACGACGCTCGGAAGCGAAGCAGCACAACGACGCGTCACGACGCTTCGCACGACGGAAAGACGTCGGCGCGCGCATCCGAGGAGTTGAACGATCATGCAGACCCCGGCGCACTTCGGCGACGGCGGGCCCGGCCCGTGGATCCTGCTCTTCCCCCTGATCTGGGCCCTGGTCATCGGCGGCGGCATCGCCCTGCTGCGCCGCACGGTGTGGCGCGGACGCCGCGGCCCCGGACACGGTTTCGGCAGGCTCACAGGGGCGGACAACTCGCCCCTCGCGGTGCTCGGTCACCGCTTCGCCTCCGGCGAGATCGACGAGGACGAGTACTGGCGGCGGCTGTCCGTCCTGGACGAGGAGTTCGGCCGGCATGGCAAGGACGGTGCGGCATGACAACCCGAGAGACCACGACCCAACCTCCGGCCCGTGCCCGTATCGGGGGCATGGATCTCGGCGGCTCGGCGGCCTCGGCGGCCTCGGCGACCGCCGGCTGACCCCGCTGCGCCGCGATCGGGTGGGTTTCGTGGTCCAGGCGGTCACCCTCCGCCTGCCGTGACGGAGAGCATCACGTGGCCGATCGACCTCGGGGCGGCGCGGCGGAGGTCGCGTGGTGCCCCCGTGGTCCACGCGCTGCCGGCGACGGCCGGGTCATCACGTCCTGGGCACAGCCGGCACGCCGACCCTGGAGGTCCGCGTTCCCGCCCGCGAACGGGGCCCGCGCCGGGCGTCGGCCGGACCGGGGCCGCCGAGTGAGGCACCGCGTACCGGAGGTGGCACCGCCTGGTCAGCCGACAACGGCGGACCGGGCGGGAGCGGGTTCGGACCGGCGCTCCTCGACGACGTGCTCGACGAGCGTGACCTCCGCGAACCGGCGCACGGCGTGCTCACCGGTGGTAATCCGCGGATAGTGGTCCCAGTCCGCGACGGGAGCCGCGGACGGCGCCGGCAGCGTGAACCACACGACCTTGCCGAACTCGCCGTCCGGCAGGGCGCCCCAGCTCTCGCTCATCGCGGCCACCATCGCGAGCCCGCGCCCACAGGTGGCGAGCGGAGCGGCGTCCCCGACGACCGGCAGCCGCGGGTCGTGGTCGCGCACCGAGACCTTGAGCCGGTCGAGCAGCACCTCCAACTCGACCGTGCAGATCTTGTCGGGCTGGGCGTGCCGGTGGACGTTGGACAACAGCTCCGTCACACCGAGCGAGGCCCGGTCTATCAAGGGGTCCATATGCCAGTAACGCAATTGCGCAGATACGATTCTGCGGACCTGGCCGATCCGCGCCGGCAGAGCCTGGAGCTCCACCGTGCAGTATCTGCTTGGGTGAGTGATCACAGCTGCGACTCCCCGGTGTCAGGTCCGGACGGGCGTCCGGAAGAACACGGAGTACGGATCCAGCAGGGTGCCTGCGTGGCATGGCCGCCTGCTGTCGTGGCCGGCGGGCTGGTTCGCAGCGTTATCGCCGGTAAACCCAGAGTGACGTGAGGATAGCGTGACGCAGGGCCTGGGGCGGCGCAACTCGCGGGCATCTCAGGCGTCGCGCCCCGATGCCCGGCGTACGGCCTCGATGAAGCGGCGCGCCGCGGGCGGCCCCGGCTCGCCCGGCGCCGGGTCGTGGTCGCCCAGGGTCAGCAGGTAGCGGTGGCCGTTGAGGTCGGCCAGGGCGCGGCCCCCTGGGGCGAACCAGGGCCGGAAGGCGCGCACGGCCTGCACCGGCGCGCTGTCGATCTCGCTTCCGTAGCTGGTGAGCAGCTCGAGCCTGCCGTCGCTGATCCGGACCTGTCCGGCCCGGGTGAGCGACCGCAGCCGCCTGCCGATCCGCACGCCCCTGGCCGTGAACTCCAGCTCGGCCATGCCACCCGCCCCCTTGTGCGCGTCGGTGTACCGGACCGTGCTCCGCGGGCCGGCTCATGTCCTGATCCAGTGTGCTCCCGTCCGGGACCTTGCTCCGCGGGCAGTCTGCCCGCCCCCGCCGTTGAGCACCAGTACGCACGCTTCCCTTCCGGGGGCGTCCGAAGCACTCGCGCGAATGCGCCCCCACCGCCGCATGCCGGATGCCGGAAGGTGGCGGCGAGGTGGGGTCCAGGGCTTCCTTTGAGCTCCCCAAAGAGACGTTTATGCAGGTGGGAGGCAGTCCGCAGGGTTCTATGATCGGTGCGTCGGCCGCGCGGGACGCCGTCGGCACGCTCAGCGTAAGGAGCCCTGTCGTGAGCATTCCCCAGCAGTTCCCACAGCCCCAGCAAGCCCCGAACGGCACCACCCTCGACGCCGATCACAGCGACCCCGGCTACCGCGACTGGCTGAAAGAAGCCGTGCGCAGGGTCCAGGCCGACGCCAACCGGTCGGCCGACACCCACCTGCTGCGCTTCCCGCTGCCCGAGCGGTGGGGCGTGCACCTCTACCTCAAGGACGAGTCGACGCACCCGACCGGCAGCCTCAAGCACCGGCTCGCCCGCTCGCTCTTCCTCTACGGACTGTGCAATGGCTGGATCCGTCAGGGCCGCCCGGTGATCGAGGCATCCAGTGGCTCGACCGCCGTGTCCGAGGCGTACTTCGCGAAGCTGATCGGGGTGCCCTTCATCGCCGTCATGCCGCGCACGACGAGCGCCGAGAAGTGCCGCCTGATCGAGTTCCACGGCGGTCGGTGCCACTTCGTGGACGACCCGCGCACCATGTACGAGGCGTCGGCCGCCCTCGCGGCGGAGACCGGAGGCCACTACATGGACCAGTTCACCTACGCCGAACGCGCCACGGACTGGCGGGGAAACAACAACATCGCCGAATCCACCTTCCGCCAGCTGAAGTTGGAGCCCCACCCGGAGCCCGCCTGGATCGTCGCCACGGCCGGCACCGGCGGCACCTCGGCGACCCTCGCCCGCTACGTCCACTACATGCAGTACGACACCCGCGTCTGCGTCGCCGACCCCGAGAACTCCTGCTTCTTCGAGGGCTGGACCACCGGCGATCCGGACGTCACCTGCGACCGGGGCTCCCGCATCGAGGGCATCGGCCGGCCCCGGATGGAACCGAGCTTCGTGCCCGGCGCGATCGACCGGATGATGAAGGTCCCCGACGCGGCCGCCGTCGCCGCCGTACGCTTCCTGGAGCAGGCGATCGGCCGCAAGGCGGGCGGTTCCACCGGCACCGGACTGTGGAGCGCGCTGAAGATCGTCGCGGAGATGGTGGCCGAGGGGCGGCAGGGGAGCGTGGTGACGCTGCTGTGCGACCCGGGGGACCGCTACCTCGACAAGTACTACTCGGACGCCTGGCTGGCCGACCAGGGCCTGGACATCGTTCCGTACACGGCGACGATCGAGGCGCTGCTGCGGACGGGAACCTGGCCGGACTGACGGCGACCGCCGCGCGCGTACGGTCCCGGGATCCCGTGATGTCGGGTGACTTCTGGCCGAAGGGCCGAAGGGTCG